>NZ_JSDQ01000077.1:0-47622 GCF_000813665.1 Neochlamydia sp. EPS4
TTATTTAAATTACCTTGATTTTTATAAATGATTCCAAGTAAATACAAGATTGCAGCGTCTTTCGGACTTTCTTTTTTGGCTAATTTATAATATTTTTTTGCCTCTTCTTGTTGATGAAGTCTCCAAGCTATATCACCTAGAATCTGTGGTGAGTTATCCTCCAAATCGGAAGATTTAAGACTATCTTTATGACCTTCTAAAAATTTTTGCAGAGCATTATAAAAAGGAATAAAAATACGGTAAATCTTTTTTATCTTTTCTAATAATTCAGGATCTACAGCAAACTGTTTTTTGATAAGTTCAGGATCATCAAATTCAAAGGGTTTAATCAGTGGATTCATCCTCTCTTGTTGCCCTTGATAATGAGAGTAGGTCTTAAGGCGCATAAATAGCACTATATTCATCCATTCTCTTAATTTTTCAGTAGCGCCATTCGTTATAACTCCTAGCTCTTTTAATTTATCAATCCTAATAAAAGTATTGGAAGCCGATACTTTTTTAAGAAGTGCCAGCCGATCCAATGCCAAGTGAAGAAAGCGATAAAAATCATTTTTAACTTGGAAAAGCATACCTTCTCTATCTGGATCGCCGATTCCTGGATAAAAAGCTTTCATATCAGCTAGCACTAGATGTTGCTTGGCTAAGTATTTCCGAAGGTTGAGTCCTTCTTGATAAAATGTATTGAGCTTTTCTTGAATTTTTCCATCATACGTTTTAGTTAATTCCACATTGCCTAGCAAATGAGTAAAATTTAGAAGCTCCATGGGAAGATGGGGTTCTTTTTCATGCCACCATTTTCCATGTTCATCTTCAGCAATATATTGCGCCATTTGTTCAGGAGTTTGGATAAGCTCGAATGTTGTACCATTGCCAAAAGGAGTTTTACAACCTTTTCCTTCTACTCCTGCTCCATCGAAGGCAAAGCCCCTTGGTGTAATGCCATCAAAAAAACTTATGGCTTTTAAACAAGGAATATTTAAAGCAGGAAGGATAGTTTCTCCTAAATTGATGACTTTTAAGTGAATTAAAGTGGTCAAGCGCTTAAAGTAGTCTCTATTTTCTGGATTATCCGTTTGCATGAGAATGCCAAATTCTAGATCAGAATAAAGAGTCATCTCTTGTCTAGCGAGGGAACCAAATCCTATCATAGCATATTCACAAGATGCAGGGCCTAGAGTTTCAATCGACTGCTCGACAAGAAGTCCAAAAAAAGCCTTTATACCTTGAGCAATCTTACCGTAAAGATTTCTCACTTGTTGGAAAGAAGGAGTTTTTTGCAGGCGTTGAATTTTCTCCTCTATTTCCTCTCTAAACTCTTTCAATGCTTTGCGATTATCCTCAAATTGTTTCTCTATCATCACAGCGTCTAAGGGTTTGCCCTTACAAGCTCTAACAAGTAAATTGTGGACTATGACAAGCCTATTCCTGATAATTTTTTGTTGCTCCCGAGAAGCGAGGTGTAAGGCATAGTTGTAAAGCCCAGCGGCCTGCAAAAGAGCTTCGAATGTTCCTTTAACCACATAAACATCACCTAATTTTTCTATGCAAAAGCTTTCTTGAATATGTTCATTCTTTTGAATAGCTAGCTTTAAAGCTAGCATGTAAGCTTCTTCCATTTCTTCTAGGCGAGTTTCGGGCAAAGGATTATTATTTTCATCAATAGAATGAATGATTTTTTCTAGATACCTGGCAATTTTATCAAGATATCCTGGCAATTTATGAGGATGATAATGTGTCAACAACTGCGCCTTAGTAGGTAGGTGCTGCTTAAACACACGGGCACAACTTCTTGCCTCAAGTATCTTTCTTAATTCATCATCATTTAAACTACTAAAAGAAAGAAAAATTCGTTGAAAAATTTCTAAGGGTAGAGTAGCTAAAGGATTAGATGGATCAAATATTGCTCGTGTAGCATCCTCATTCAAATCCTGTTTAATTATTGAAAATCTTTTATTTTTAGTTGTTTTAACTCCTATCCTACCTTGTATATGAGGATGAAAAGAATCATTTCCTTCTGAAACAACATAATGTGTTAACAGGTGCATCTTACTAGGCAGATGTGGCCCAATCGCACGGGCACAGCTTCTAGCCATTTCTGTTAACTTATCATCATTTGAACTCCTAGCAGTACCTATCTTTACTCGCACAGCTCCGGTAATAGTAGTGGCAGGATCGTGCCACAAAAATTCAAATGTTTGACATTGATTCCATTGACTTGGGGAATAACTTAAAGAATTAGCTTGCAGGCTCTCTTTAGGGAAGTTAATGTTCATTTTTTGGCTCTTTGGAGGGTTGTTTGCGGTGGATTCGGTTGTTTAGACATTTTTTTGCAAAATCAAGTAAAAACTCTACCTTTTTAAGGTCTATTCGGTATAACATTAATTATCTTTGTTCACAATTTAATTCAAATTCTAGGTAGCTTAGAGTTTCAACGGCCATATTGGCTTTACGCCAGGGGGTTCTGATGAAAATTATTTAACAAACGCCTTGCCTAGCAATCCTCTCAAATAATCAGGTGCATAAGTGGCACTTCGTCTAGACTGAGCAATCCCTCGTTGTGAATCAATAGTTCTTTTTATGTTAACGGCTACGCGTCTGATCTGTAATAGATAAGACCTAATCTGACATTTGTGATAAAAATAAAGAAAACACGATTTATAAGTCACGAAGCTTGAAGCCCTGTCGCTCATTAAAAGTGATAGCAGGAAAGTTGAAGTGAGCGACTTAAACCAATAAGGAGTGTCAAAATGTCAAATTTAGCAACTCATCAAAAAGCTATAAAAATAAACTTGGTGTTTTAAAGCTAGCTGAAACATTAGGAAATGTACCTTAAGATGAATGAGTATAATAACGAGAGAACACATACAGGAAAGTATTGTTTTGGCAATACGCCTTTACAAACATTCTTAGATGCTAAATATCTTGCGCAAGAAAAGATGTTAGATAAGTTACAACTGATAGAAATAGTACCTGCCAGTTAACTCATGTTTGTCAGGTCAAGTACTGTCTAGAGCAAACCAACTGACTAGTCGCTCAAAATCCATCCAAGCATCTTTATTCTGCTTAAAAAGCTAATTTTCTTCTTTTAATGCTTTAAAACCCTATCTTGAAGGCTGCATCCTGGTCTAAAACTCTTAATTTTTAGTCAATTTTCATTCTCACTAAAAAAATGCTTAGATTTTCATTTTTTTAGGCTAGCAATAAAAGAAAATTCAAAATTTTCCTTTCGAGAATGGAGGTAATGAAGAGATTTTTTAAGTTAATTCAGGTCCAATCAGATAGATAGGAAGACGGGATCATAATTTTCTCGAGATGATCACTACTCACCTGCAAATTTTTTAGCTTCTGTTGCATAATAAGCAGACTCTCATTATTATAAAGCGATTCATTTCAGGAGCTATAAAATGGCACATATTGACAAAGATACTATTCAGAACCTAATGGCTTTAAGTCGCATCGAGTGTACTGAAGAACAAAAAGAAGTGCTGCTTAACAATTTAAAAAAAATTATTGGCTATTTCGAGCAATTGAATGAAATCAATACCGATGATGTGCCACCTTGTGATCATGTTCTTGCCGATACGCATAATGTGATGAGAGAAGATGTGCCTGGACCTACCTTGCCTCGTGAAAAGTTCTTATCCAATGCTCCTGCGCACATTGGAGGAATGATAAAAGTTCCTACCATCATTAAGCAAAACTGATTATCTGAAGGAAGGACAATGATACACACACTGACCGCATGTGAAATTAAAGATAAGTTTTTAAAAGGAGATCTTACAGCGCTAGCTGTTACGGAAGCTTTTTTAAAGCGTATCGATCAATATGACAGCCAGATTGGAGCTTTTCTTACTGTATTTAAAGAGCGTGCGATTGAAAAAGCTAAGCAGCTAGATAAGAAGAAAGCTTTAGGGGAAAAATTAGGAAAGCTTGCGGCTGTTCCCATGGCTATCAAAGACAACATTCATATTAAAGAAGAAATTTCTACCTGCGCCTCTAAATTCCTCGTTAATTATCGTGCTCCCTTTGATGCTACTGTTGTTCGCCTTTTGGAAGAAGAAGATGCGATTCTTTTAGGCAAGACTAACATGGATGAATTTGCGATGGGCTCTTCTAATGAAAGCTCTGCTTTGCAAAAAACTTATAACCCCTGGAACTTAAAATGCACACCCGGTGGCTCTTCAGGTGGATCTGCTGCAGCTGTTGCTGGACGCTTATGTCCCCTTGCGCTAGGTAGCGATACAGGAGGATCTATCCGCTTGCCCGCCTCCTTTTGTGGAGTCGTGGGCTTTAAACCTACCTACGGAAGAGTTTCTCGTTATGGATTAGTCGCTTATGCTTCTTCCCTGGATCAAATAGGCCCTTTTGCTACCAACACGCGAGATGCCGCTTTAGTGATGGAAGTGATTGGAAAGCACTGTGAAAAAGATTCTACCAGCTTACCCGCTGGAGCGGACGATTACCTTACGAAGATGAATAGTGACATTAAAGGAAAAAAGATTGGAGTGCCTTGGCATTTTCTAGACACTCTTGCTGCCGAGCCTAAAAAAGTCTTTAACAGTTCTTTAGAAGTTCTAAAAAGCTTAGGGGCTGAAATAGTAGAAATAGATCTAAGTATTTTAAAGTATTCTTTACCTGTCTATTACATTCTGGCCACAGCCGAAGCTTCTACCAATTTAGCACGCTTTGATGGAGTGCGCTATGGCCACCGTTCTAGCCGCGCTCAAACCTTAGAGGAAATCTACGATTTTTCAAAAAGTGAGGGCTTTGGAGAAGAAGTGAAGCAAAGAATTCTTTTAGGCACCTTCGTACTTTCCTCTGGTTATCAACAGGCCTACTATAAAAAAGCACAAAAAATTCGCACATTAATTATACAAAGTTATCAAGAAGCTTTTAAAAGATGTGACTTGGTGGCTAGCCCCGTTAGCCCTTTTGCGGCATTTGAAATAGGATCGATTAAAGATCCTATACAAATGTATCTAGAAGACATCTACACCATAGGTATTAACTTAGCAGGCCTTCCTGCCATCAGCATTCCTGCCGGTTTTTCTACTGAGGGAAAACCTATGGGCTTGCAATTAATAGGCCCTCAAAAAGATGAGGTAGGTGTTTTCCAAGTCTCCCACGCCTTCGAAAAGGCTACCGCCTATCATATGCACATGCCTGAACTAGTGAAATAGGAGAAATTCAATGACGCAGCATACTAACTGGGAAGCCGTAATTGGTCTTGAAATACATGCCGAGCTTAACACCAAAACTAAACTGTTTAGCGTAGCTCCCAATCATTTTGGCGATGAACCTAACACAAACATTACAGAAGTCTGCACAGGCCAGCCAGGAGCTCTACCCGTACTTAATAAGGAGGCCGTTCGAAAAGCCGTGCAATTTGGATGTGCCATCAATTCTACTATCGCTAAATTTAGCAAATTTGATCGCAAATCCTACTTTTATCCTGATAGCCCTCGCAATTTTCAGATCACGCAATTTGAGCAGCCTATTGTATTGGGAGGAACCGTTATCGCCGAAGTTAACGGGATAGAAAAAACTTTTGCTGTCAACCGGGTACACTTAGAAGACGATGCAGGCATGCTTAAACATTTTACCAATTTCGCTGGTGTGGATTATAATCGCGCGGGTGTTCCTTTGATTGAAATTGTTTCTGAACCCTGCATTCATTCGGCCGATGAAGCTGTAGCTTATGCATCAGCTATAAAAGCCATTTTACAATATATTGATGTTTCGGATTGCAACATGGAAGAGGGCTCGTTACGCGTAGATGCAAATATTTCCGTACGCCTGAAAGGAGAAACGGAGCTTCGTAATAAGATTGAAATCAAAAACATGAATTCTTTCAGCAATATGCATGTAGCTATTGAATGCGAAATTAAACGCCAAATCTCTGCCTACATGAAGCACCCTAACACCCCTTACCACCAAATTATCCAACAGTCCACTTATCGATGGGATCCGGAAAAAAAAGAGACGGTCATTATGCGCCGCAAAGAGCGAGCCGATGACTATCGCTATTTTCCTGAACCTGATCTTGTGCCTATTGTTTTGACCGATAGCTATATCGAGGAAGTACGCCAGTCATTACCGGAATTGCCTTTACAAAGAGAAAGGCGCTATGTAGCTGAGCTGGGTCTTTCTCCTCATCACGCCTTTGTTTTAACGCAAGATAAGCCGATAGCTGATTACTTTGAGAAAGCTCTTAAAAATTGCTCAAATGCACGCAACCTTTGTAATTGGATCATTGTAGAATTTGCAGGAAGACTTAAAGATTCGGGTAAAAATCTTTTAACTCTTGGTATTCCTCCCATTCAGCTAGCCAAGTTAGTAAACATGATTGACAAAGGAACGATCACTGGAAGAATAGCTAAAACTGTGGCTGATCAAATGGTGGCTCAGCCCCAAATGGATTGTGAAAAAATCGTAGCTGATAATCCTGATTTTAAACCGGTGAGCGATCAAGGGGAAATTGCAGCTATTGTGGATAGAGTATTAGCGCAAAACCCCCAATCTATTGCTGATTTTAAAGCAGGTAGAGAAAAAGCATTTGCTTTTTTAGTGGGCCAAGTGATGAAAGAGACTAGAGGTAAAGCGGCACCCACGGTAGTAAACGAGATGCTCAAGCAGCGTATAAATTCCTAGATAATAAGCTAATAGGCTTGTCAAAACCTTCTATTTTCTGGCTTTATTCTTTTAAATTTATTTTTAAATGTTTAAGGGAGAAAAGCTTAAAAACTAGGCACTCTTCTTATAGAGCTTGTAGGTGAGAAAATTAAATAAAAACGCTCGAAAAATTATAAGCTCTACTTAAGATATAGGTATTCACTTAAAATCCATTCAAACAAACTCTTCCTTTTTCGTTGGAGTTCAAGCCCGCTAAGGAAATAAGTAATAGACAACCTCTTCGCTCGTTTTAATTATTTCCAGCATTAAAAAATTTGTGCAAAAATTTTTATCTTGTAGCAATCTTTTTTCTAAAGCTACTCCAATTAAAAGGGAGTGGATAAAAAGAAAAGCAGGACTCTTAGAATCCACCTTTAAGCTTTAGATATTTAAGCTTTATAAAGCATTTTTTCATTAGCTTTTTTAGAAAGATAACTTCCTAATGAAGCTTGCCAAATGACTGCAGCAGTAGCAAGAAAGACAGGCAGCACCAACATGCCTATCCCCCAACAGCCGATAATTACAGGCACGGAATAAGCGGATAGAAATACTTTAATCCTGTTTACAGCCTTGTCTATCGATTTACTAAAAGCTATCCCTATTACTAATGAAATAAAGCACATTCCAGGATTGGTAGCAAAAAGAGCTATGGTTAATAAGCTAATAAACACAACGTTAGCCACTTCTTTCACTTTGGAAAAAGTCTGAGAAGCTTTCTCTCGCCATGCAGAATTAACGGGCAGATGAATAGATCCTCTATCACTCTTCAAGTCGACAGATGCTAACGTCGTCATATAAACCTCTTTTTTATTGAGGAAGTATTATGCTAAATCAGAAGATAAGAAACAAGCGTGAAATGTTTTATTGACAAAGTGAAGAAGAAATTCATAATATCAGCCCCAACGGGGTTAAAAATGGAAAGCGACGACATTGGTGAATTTAAAATAACTAAAAAAGTTAAAATGAAGCTTAAAAATAAAAAGCTTCTTAAAAAGCAACTTGCCCAAGGTAAAACTGCTCAGCAAATTTTAGAATTTAGCGATGAAACCATGGCTAAATTCTATGGCGCTGCCTATCGCCTATTCGACCATCGCCGCTATGTGGAAGCTGCTCAAGCTTTCTTATTCCTAGTCACTCTTAATCCTTATAACCATGAGTATTGGGTGGGGCTAGGGATGTGCTCACAACTCAATAAAGATTACGAAGCTGCTATCGATGCTTATGAAATGGCAGCTATATGCCGTATTGATAACCCTGTGCCCTATTTTTATTTAGCTAAATGCCTCTTTGCTCTGCATGATAGAGAAAGTGCCCTGCAAGCACTAGATTTGGCAATAGAATATGCCTCCAACCATCCTGAATTTTTAGAACTTCAGCATCATGCCGAAAATGCTAAACGGCTTTTACTTAAAGATATATAAATATTATTTTTTTTATATTCTCTTACGCTTTTAATATTTAATTAAGCCCGAGGGTGAAATTCATCAAAGCTTTTTTGTAAGCGAGAGTTGCTTATCTGCGTATATCTATCCGTACTACTGATACTTGCATGCCCAAGCATTTCTTGGATAACGCGTAAGTCAGCACCATTTTCTAATAGATGAGTGGCAAATGAATGTCGAAGAGAATGAGGGGATATATTTTTAAGGATGCCTGCCTTTTTCATATATGTTTTGATCATCCTCCATACACTCACCCGATCGATAGGTTTTCCCCGATTAGAAACAAATAATTCTTTAGATTTTTCGCTCTCTGCTAATGAGCGATAATGATGAAGATAATGATCGACAGCTTGGATAGCTTTAAATCCTATAGGAACTAAACGTTCTTTCTTTCCTTTACCCATCACACGTACATATTCATCATCCACATCATAAATTTTCAAACTACAAACTTCAGAGACTCGCAGTCCGCATGCATACATAATTTCTAGCATAGCTTTATCTCGTGAGCCTTGTAAAGTCTCTACATCTGGAGCTTCTAATAATCTTTCAATTTCTTCGTAGGAAAGCACTGTAGGGATAAGCTGCCAAGCTTTAGGTGTAGCAAAATATAAGGAGAAATTGGTTGGCAAATTCCCTTCTCTTTTTAAAAATCGACATAATACTTTAATGGCGATGAGATTGCGTACAATACTTGAACTAGCATATCCTGCAGCTTGTAGAGAGGCCACAAAATCCATCAAATGTTCTTCATCGACCTGTTGTATAGCAGTCAAGCCTTTCTTTCTTATAAAAGCAAAGAATGCAGCTATATCTCGCTGATAAGCTTCTATAGTATTTACAGCTAACCCTTTTTCCGATCCTATGTAGCTTAGAAAATCTTCAAAAATAGTATCCAAGAGACTAAAAGAGGATTTCTGCATGGCTTAACGCGATAACTTTTCGGCAATTTTTACTTGAAGAGCTTCGATGTCGCTAGAGCTCAACGGCTTTCGTTTAACAGCCCACATCTCTTCTGTAGCTGCCACCTCATAAATAGCGACAACAGATCCATCCTCTTGCGGCAGCTCTTGCCTTAAATAAATAATTTTTCGTCGCGCTAGATAAAGTGCCAATATGAATGCTTCTGCCCATTCTTCTTCAGAAGGAGATTGTAATAAGTTTTTCAATAAATAAAAGGCTTTTTCATCACGTGTTTTAAAAGATATTTCTTCCTTTTCTTTTTTCGAAACGACCTTAGCTTTCCAAGCCGTTTTAGCCCTAGTGCTAAAATCTTCTTTAGCAAATTTTTCCCAACAAGCTAAGCAAAAGTCTTTCCTCTGGTATCCTTCTTCTTGAAAAAGCAAGATCGAATAAAATTCCATCTCTGGAATCAGAGGTTCGTTGCCATGCATACAATGCGCCGCACGTTTGGGAATCTCTATTTTCAACATATTTTTCTCCCTAGGACACTACAAAGTCTCTAAATGGCGGATCATTGCCTCGCCTAAAGCAAACTCAGATTTTTCGCCTATTCCTCTTTTAAAAGAAAATTGATCAATAATTTTATTAGCTAAAATTTTACCCAATTGCACTCCCTCCTGATCAAAGGAATTAATCCCCCAGATAAATCCTTCAAAGGCCACTTTATGCTCGAAGTAGGCAAGTAATGAGCCTAAAATGTGGGGTGTTAACTGACGGGCTAAAAGAATATGAGAAGGCCTATTGCCAAAAAAGCTTTTATTCATATTGTCAGGATTTTTTTGGCCGGCTGCTAAAGCTATGGCTTGCGCAAAAAGATTAGCTAGCAGCTTCTCTTGAGAATAAGTGCCTTTATACAAAAAATCTTTTTTATGCTGAGATTCTTTAAAACCAATAAATTCCACAGGAATGGGAGCTGTTCCTTGATGAATAAGCTGAAAAAACGAATGTTGGGCATTGGTACCTGGCTCCCCCCATATGATAGGCCCTGTCTGGAAGCTAACTTGATTGCCTCTTCGATCGGTATGTTTCCCGTTAGATTCCATGTCAAGCTGTTGAATATGAGCAGGAAAACGTGATAAAGCTTGAGAGTAAGGAATAAGCGCCACGGTAGGATGCCCTAAAAAATTTCGATTCCAAATGCCTAATAAGGCTCCTAATAAAGGCAGATTATGCTTGATACTTGGATTTAAAGCCACCTTATCCATCGCATTGGCGCCTCTGAGTAGCTCCCAAAACACTTCAAATCCAAAGGCAAAAGAAAGCATCACCCCCCCTACCATTGAGGTAGTAGAATAACGTCCTCCAATCCAATCCCAAATGTAAAAGCTTTCTAGATATTGATGGGGATTATCCATAGGGCTGCCACGACCTGTGACAGCGATAAAATGATTACGAGGATGAAGGGAAGCTTTTTGGAAGTGTGAGCGAACAATTTCTTCATTCGTTAATGTTTCAAGGGTGGTCCCAGATTTTGACACGCAAACCACTAACGTAGTAGACAGATCTACATTTTTAAGAACCATGGCTGCATCATCGGGATCTACATTAGAAATAAAATGCACTTTTCGGCCCTTTTTCTGCAAAGGCTGCAAAGCTATATAATGAGCTTTAGGTCCTAAATCTGAACCTCCAATACCAATCATGATTAAATCTGTAAAGCGCTGGTCTTTATCAATTTTATTGATAAAATGCTGCAGCTTATCGATCTCTTTTTTAGCCTCTTTTGTTGCTTCACAGGCCTCTTTCGCTTGATTAGGAGCCTCAAAAAAATCTCTTACCGCGGTATGCAAAACCTTTCTATTTTCACTGGGAAAGCCTTCGATTTTATTAACAACTTCACCCGCCTGCATCTTTTTCATTTCTTGTAGTACGCCTGCTTCGCGTGATAGCTCCACCAAAGCCTGCATAACCTCTTCTGTCACCTGCTCTGTACCATACAAAAATTTTATGCCACAAGCTTCAGCACTAAGCTGCTGCAAGCGAGCTGGAGTTAAGAGATGTGGATCCGTTAAGTCGCAAGGATGCTTGGCCAGTTCCTTTAACTTGGCAGTAGCAAGAAAGCGATCAAATGACCGACTGTTCACACAACATTTTTCTACCATAGACATAAAAAACCTCATCTGAATAGGATAGCCTTGTTATAACCGATGAACAATAAATGATGAAGGGCAAACTTAAGATTTATCAACAAAATTTTATTACATTTTGTGACATGAAAAGGAAAACTAAAATTCTAAGCTTTTCCCTTATCCAAAACCTTAATATAAAAGGGTGTTAGGCTGTCTTACTGGCCATCTTTATTATTCATCATGCTAAAAAATCCTTTTTCACTTTTTACATAAGGGATTTCTTTTGCTAACCCTAGGGAAGGGCCCACCGTAATGACTGTCCCCCCGGCAGCACAAAAGCCTTGCAGGTTGCGCTTCCCTTGCCTTGTTAAGCTGGGGGAAATGACGACTAAATAGTCTAGCCCTTCCCATTCATGAAGGAGATAATTTTCAGGGATAATATTAAAAGCAACTTCTTTATTTAATAAATCGTGTAAGATGTCTTCTAGCTCTTGATAAGTTTGTTGATCTCTCCACTGATAGTGAGGAAGGCAAACACCTATAGGTGCAGGCTTAAAATTAAATAAGTGAGGAAGCTTACTATTTTCAATGATCAGATGTAATCTACCCCATCGTTCTCGATGGGTAAGCTGAACTTCTAAACTTAAACTTAGCGATAGATCTTTATTTAAAATAGCAAAGATAGGCATCTCATCGGGCATTCGATTGGCTAAAAGTGTTAAATATTCTACTCCCACCTCGCGTGCAAATAAGGCTTGAGAGGTAGAAAAGGGTAATTGATCATTCTCATTACCCCTCGTAGTTTTCCACTCTCTATAATTAGATTGCAGCTCATCATCCCAGCTCATTTGAGATTTAAAGTTTACGGGCCCTCGGTAGATGTTTACCCCCAAGGTTTGATCTTTAAATTTATTCCATAAATTATCCCGAAAGTGCTCAAGAGAAAGAAGCAGAGATAAAAACTGGGTTTGATTAGATAAGGGAAACTCTAAACGATCAAATAAACCTAAGTCTAGGTCCCAAAAAAGTAGAAAGCCTTCCTTCGAATAATTTTCTGCCACCTTTTCTATTTTTTTCCAGTCAAGGCTTGCTGTCACTTTACCATCTAATTTAAGGGAAATGACATTATAGCCAGCAGGAATTTCTTCATCCTCTGCTTGCCATTCATAAAGATTAGGATTAAAAATTTTTCCTTGGTAATAAAAGTAAGGTTTATCCCAAACTAGCCTTTCTGTATCTTCAGAAATATCCTCGGTATTCATTTCTTGATAAACCTATGATAGCGAATCATTTTACCTTTTGAACGCCAAAGTTCCTCAAAATAAGAAGTGCCATAATCGACTTCTTCTGTAGAAAAGTAGGGAGAGGGATAGTAAGATTTAAAATCTGAGGCTGACAAGAAGACTTGAATCGCCTCTTGCGAGTAGCTTATATCATCCGTAACAAAAGTGAGAGCTTTATCTGTTTGCATCACCCGAGCTAATTCATGGACAAATTGAGGCTGTATTAAACGGTGCTTAGCATGTCGCAATTTAGGCCAAGGATCCGGAAAGTTGATGAACACGTTAGCAATACTAGCTGAAGGAAAATAATTGCTAGTGGCCATTAACCCTTCTCCACAAACCACAATCAGATTTTTGAGTGAGCAATTTTTAATTTTAGACCAGATTTTTCGCACACGGGTAAATTTTCTTTCAATGGCTACCCAATTAAGATGAGGATGAGCCCCTGCTTGTGCTACTATCCAAGCTCCATTTCCACTGCAATATTCTAAATTGACGGGTTGCTCATTACCAAACAGCAAAGGATGGGACCATCCGGGAAACTCAAAATGATTTTGAGCAAGATGCCTATCGGGTAAGTACCAAACGCCATCATGGATGGTAACCTTTCTATCATTTTTAGGAAAGGGTGGTATCAAATCAGCAGGTTTCATAATTCCAATATTTTTTGAAACACGTTAATATAATCTGCCATCAAAGTATGCAGCCAGGGTTACATCATTTCAAGCCGCGTAAATAGAAAACGGCTTTAAGTCAATCGATCCTTCATCTATAATGCTTAAGAGGGAAAAAGAAAGCCCTTTTAAATTTTACTTAAAATAAGATATATCAAATCTGCCAAAAAGTCTACTGCTTATCTTTGTGGATTAAGGAACTCTATGATCGGTCGAAATAATGAATGTTGGTGTAAAAGTGGTAAAAAATGGAAAAAATGCCATTTTCCTCATCTCGATCCTAAGTTAAAAGAAACCGAACATTCCCAATTTTTAAGGAAAGAATATTTAAAAAGGTACAATATTATCCTTAAAAACGAGCAGGAAATTAAGGGAATACGTAAAGCATGTCATCTAGCTTCCTATATTCTAGAAGAAACCTGTAAAATAGCTAAAGCGGGCATTACCACCCTGGAAATCAATGATTTTGCGCATCAGTTGCATTTAGAGATGGGAGCCATCCCTGCTCCTCTTCACTATGGACATCCACCTTTCCCTAAAAGTATTTGTACTTCTCTTAATGAGGTCATTTGTCATGGAATTCCTAATAAAATCCCTTTAATGGAGGGAGATATATTAAATATTGACGTCACCTGCATTTTTGAAGGCTACTATGGCGACTGCAGCAAGATGGTTAGCATAGGTAAAATCTCAGAAGAAAAACAGTTAGTCATGGAAGTAGCGTATGAATGTTTAAAACGCTCTCTTGCTATTTGTAAACCTGGGGTGGAAATCAAAGAAATTGGTAATGTAATAGAAGCTTATGCGCGCTCACATCACTGTTCTGTTGTCCATCAATTTGTAGGACATGGGGTAGGAATAAACTTTCATGAAAACCCCCAAATTCCTCATGCCTATAATGGAAGCCAGATCCCTTTGGCACCGGGGATGATATTTACCATCGAGCCTATGATTAATGCAGGGGTTCAAGAGGCGATAATCGACCAAGAGGATGAGTGGACAGCTCGCACTAAAGATGGTAAAGCGAGTGCTCAATTTGAGCATACTTTACTTATTACTCATGAGGGGCATGAAATTTTAACTAACTGGCAAAGGTAACTGTTTTTAATTTTCCTCTAACATTCCCTTTTCCTTTATATACCTAATCTCGTTTGCGCCTATGGAGACTCAGCAGCTAGAGCAAGTGGAGCTAGTTTTACCTTTTTCTATAAGCACAAAAAAATTTATAAGCTAAGCTTAGTAATAATCTCGTTTAAACTCTCTACCTCTAGATAATAAGTTTTTTCTAAACTATCCAATTGGTTTTGCATTTTAATGATATGTTGCGTTAAGTGTTGCGCATAAGGGTCTACATTAAACTGCTCTTTTTCTTGAATAAGCAGTTGTAGTTGAGAAATTTTTTCTTCCGCATAAAAAAGCTTTTGCCTGGTGTGCTCTAAAACAGTAGATTTATCATTAAATTGCTCTTTCAGCTGTAAGTACATTCCCTCAGCACGGCGTCTTAAAGCATACTCCTCATGAGGTGTGGGTGTAGGCTGAAGGATCAGCTTTTGTTCTTTATCCTTGCTGGCATGCTGCTTAGCATCTTCCTCTGCCTTTTCTATCGCCAGGCGGACTGCCTTAAGCTCCTGCATGTTTTCCTTTAAAGCTTCTTCTAACCGCGCTTTTTCCTGCTCAAGACCCTTAAACTGTTGGACCTCATCTTGAAGCTTTGTAAGAGCAGATTTTAAGCTTATCTTTTCCTGGTGCAAGTCTTCTATTTGGTTGGCCCATTTTTCTTGTAGATCTTGATAGGCTATTTTCTCTTCCTGAAGCTGAGTTAGTTCTTTTTCATGCGTTTGTAAATCTTCTAAAGCACTCTGTAGGCTAAATTGTATATTAAATATCTCTTGATCTTTGGCGTTAATTAGCTCGCTAAGGCTTTGAGTTTCACTCTTATGGTAAAGCATACAATCTTTAAGCTCATTTTGCGCTTGCTGCAGCAGCTTTTTTACTTCAAGAGAAGCTTTTTTTTCTTCTTCCAGTTCTTTACAAGCTTCCTTTTCATTAAAACTTTTAAGCTCTAGCTCTTTTTGTAGGAAGTGTACTGTATCCTTAGAACGCTCAATTTCTTGCTTGGCAAGTTCTATCTCTTGGGTAGCTTGTTCAGATCGCTTTTCTAGCCAAGAGCTTTTCTCTTCAAAATCTTTTAGTGCCTGAGAAAGAGCCTCAATCTGCTCTTCAAAATGTTGAATTTCTAGCTGATGTTGGCTTTTTAACTTTTCTATATTTTCTGCAGAATGACTATCGAGGATGCCCGCACCCTTTTCCAGCTCTTCATGGGCTTCTTGAAGCTGATCTTTTATATAGAGAATTTCTTTACGTTTTTCCAAAAGCTCATCTAGCATACGCTCATTTCTAACCGCTTGATTATTCAGCTCTGCAGTGAGTAAATGCACCTCTTTCTTAAAAGCTTGAGCCTCTTGCTTAGAATTTGTTAACTCCTCTGTAAGCATTTCTAATTGTTTATTTGCGCTTTGCATGTCCGCTTGATATTGCAGCCTAAGCTTTTCTAAGGGAGGTTCATCCTGCATAAGCTTGAGTGCTTCTGTTCGCGTAGCTAGCTCTTTATTAACTTCAACAAGTTGATCGCTAAGCTGCAGCACTTCCCCACGCTTTTCCAGCAGCTCTTGTAATAGCTGCTCCTCTTTAAAAGATCTTATTTCAAGTTCATGTTTAATAGCTTGGGCATCAACCTTATATTTTTCACTTTCTAGCTTAACCTGCTCAATCTCCGCTTGAGAGCTTTTTAAAAGAGCGTCTAGATGATTATTTTTCTGCTGTGAGTGGTAGAGTTCTTGAGAGATTTTCTCTATCTTTTCTTGAGCATTTTCTTTTACATGCTGGCTTTCTAACGTCCCCGTTTCAAGCCTAAAGACGCCTTCTTCTGTAGCAGAATAGGGAGATTGAATCCCTTGTATAAGAACTAAAGCAGTATCATAGCTGTAACTGGTGATAAAAAAAGTAAGTAAAATGGAAAGAGTAATCCCCCCATACCACAACGGAGAATTAACTATTATCGGATGATAGAAAGAGAGCAAAAATGCTAATGAAAAACCCGCTAAAAGGAGGCCGCCTCTTTTTAAATACCAGCAAACAGGTAACCCTAAAAGAAGAGTAAAGGCTAACAAGGGTGTGAGTGGAGTGGGACGTAAGAGCATGATGAAAAGGGTAGCTAGGGCTAAGAGTGGACCTACCACGCTCCATAGAAAAAACTGACGTTCACGCGTTAAGTTCATTACTATTACAAAAATGCTCTAAAATCAATTAATAGGGTCAACCTTATAACAAACTCATCAAAATGTAAAGTAGTAAGTGTGAGAGTCTGCTTAATAAAAGGGAGCTTGACTGCTGTAACCTGAATTTAATCAGTAAAGGCAATAGGGAAACTAGATATTTTTATTGGCGATGAAAAATTCTGCAGACTTAAAGTAGAAATCTGTTGGTAGAATATTAAACAAGGATATTACTTTTCCTTTCACTAAAAAGAGCCCTCACTCCATAAAAATATATGCTACAGGATAAAAAAATGCTTTTAGGTACGCTTATTCCTTCCCATCATTTGTTCAAAAATAAAGGTGGGTCCGCCTACATTTTCTGCGCAATAAATATTTTCTTCTAATTAAGCAAGATAAAAAGTCAAGGTTAATTTTATTAGTCTCTATTCCTTAGAATTAACGACCCCTGCTTTTTTCTTAGGAAAGAAGCCTTTTTAAGTAAGGCTTAATTCTTTATAAGAAAGCTTCTTCTTCTTTTTCATCGATAAAAGATTGAGCTCCTTGTAATAGATAAGCAACTAGGGAAGCGTCCCCTTCATAAGTCATCTGCACCTGCATGTTACCATCTTCAACAGGCTTATCGCAGGTGATAAGAACATAACAAGCATGATTTTTAGCTAACGTATCGTATAATTGCTTTTGCTTATTAGACTTCATCTACTCTCCTTAGCATTTGCCTCCACCTCTGATTACTTTTTGGCTTAAAGCCTCTTTATAGATTCTATTTATCAATTAAAAGCTCACTCTACCATCTATGCTTTTAACCTAATATTTGTCACCTTATACGATGAGGGTAATTATGAAAAGTTAATTTGATAAGATTTTTTATTGAATGTGTAAGCTAATGTAAATAGGCACTCTACAAAAAAGTTTTTCTAAATTAATGGGTCCTTTACCCTTTAAGTAGAGAAAAAAAGTCAAAAAAACCTCCTCTAAAGCTGAAGTGAAAAAAAATCTAAGCTTATTTTTATCTTCTTGCTTGGCGTTTACCTCAAAGAAAACATAAACATCTACTATTCTTTTATTTAGTAAAATAGTCGTAGAAGGAGTCTGCCCTCATGCCTGGCCATTCATAATTTTTTTCATTTAAATCACCGATAGGGCTATCTATCGCTCTTCCATATAGTAATCTGGCCTGCGTCTTCGGACCATAACAATCTTCTTTTATTTGACTCTCTTGCTCACCAACATTCTGTTCCTCTCCTCCCTCTAAAGGCATATATCCTATCACCACTATTCCCATTAAAAAAGCTAATCTATACATTTTTTTCTCCTTTGCCACCATAAATAGTATTATTTATTTTTTGAATAATTTTTCAATCTTTTAATCACTTAAAGAGGATAAAGAAGCTGAAAGCACCAGATATTTCTCTCCTTTAACATTTGTTAGTAGGCCAGGTGTCATCATGGATAGGGATAGCTAATTTTAGACTTTAAGGCAGAAATAGTTAATATTTAAAAAAGATCTTTTCAAAAGTAGCTGACCTACCTATACTACAAGATGAATAGATGTAAATTTTTTAACTCTTCACCTGATTATCCATTTTTAAATAGCTCAATCAAAATGCTTATGGAAATTGTTGTTGGCTACATTGAGAGAATTACCTTTCAAAATGCAGAGACAGGCTATACGGTTGCACAGCTAAAAACAGCTCAATTAAAAGAGCTTGTATGTGTGGTCGGAGTCATGCCTACTGCTCTTCCTGGAGTTACGGCGCGCTGTAAAGGACATTGGAAGCAACATTTGGTCCACGGCCGGCAATTCATCTGTCAAGAATATCAAGTAGAAGCCCCTGCTGATCTTTTAGGAATCAAGAAATACTTAGGCTCAGGGCTGATCAAAGGAATTGGCCCTAAATATGCTGAGCGCATTGTGGAAAAATTTGGGATAGAAACCCTCAATGTAATTGATCAAGCTTCTCATAAATTATTAGAAATTGAAGGACTGGGAGAAAAAAGAATTGAAAAAATTAGATCCTGTTGGGATGAGCAAAAATCTGTACGAGAGGTCATGATATTTCTGCAGTCTAAAGGTGTAAGCCCTGTCTATGCTCAAAAAATCTATAAAAATTATGGTAATCATAGCATTGAGAAAGTTCAGCAAAACCCTTACATTCTTGCCCAAGAAATTACAGGCATTGGATTCAAAACAGCGGATGCTATTGCCAAAAAAATGGGAATGGAACACGATGCCCCTTCAAGAATTGATGCAGGCATTGAATTTATCTTATCCGAATTGGCTAAGGATGGACATGTCTGTTTTCCTTTAGAAGAGTTTGTTGCCGAAGCTTCAGAAAAGCTGGAGGTGGAGAGCCTCAAAGTGAATGCCCGTATTTCCTCTTTAAAAGATGAACGGCGCATCGAACTATTCGATCTGGTTAACAACCAAAAGATTCAAACTTTTATCTGGAATATGTCCTTGTTTGTAGCAGAATCGGGCATTGCCCGTGAAATTAAACGGTTAAATAGCTGTGCATGTAATTTAAGGGCTGTAGATATTCCAAAAGCTCTTGAGTGGGTGCAGTTAAAGTTAAATATTAAATTAGCTAATAATCAAAGCATTGCTATAAAAAATTGCCTTTATCAAAAGCTTCATATTATCACAGGCGGCCCGGGTACGGGGAAAAGTACCATCACGAATGCTATTTTGGCTATTACAGAAAAATTGAGTGATAAGATTCTCTTGATGGCGCCTACTGGGCGTGCCGCTAAGCGTATGAGTGAAATTACAGGTAAAAAAGCCTCCACTATTCATAGTATATTGGAATACAATTTTAAAAATGGGGGTTTTAAACGTAATCGCGAAAATCCTTTGGATTGCGATCTACTGATAGTGGATGAAGCCAGTATGATTGATACCTTTCTCATGTATAGCTTATTAAAAGCTATTCCCAATACATGCAGGCTTATCTTTGTGGGAGACATTAATCAGCTACCAAGTGTAGGCCCTGGCAATGTCTTAAGCGATATGATTAACTCACAGACAATCTCAGTCACCCTGCTAACAGAAATTTATCGTCAAGCGGCAGGCTCGCGTATTATTACTAATGCTCATAAAATTAATAGTGGGGTCTTTCCAGATATTCATAACCATAGTGAAAGCGATTTTTTCTTCCTTGAAGCTGTAACCCCCGAAGAAGTATTAAAAAATATTATCGCCCTTATTGCCCAAAGACTTCCCCAAAGGTATGGCTACGATCCTCTCCATGATATCCAAGTGCTGACACCCATGCGTAAAGGAATCATTGGTGCCGACAACTTAAACACTGTTTTACAAGAGACTCTTAATAAAAACAGCAATCCCTTATTTAGAGCAGGGAGAAAGTTATTAGTCGGAGATAAAGTTATGCAAATCCGCAATAATTATAAAAAAGAGGTTTATAATGGAGAAATAGGAGTAATCAAAGAGATAGACATTATTGAACAACAAGTTCTTATACAAATAGAAGATCGTAACATTATTTATGAATTTACTGATCTTGATGAAATTGTCCTTGCCTATGCTGTTTCCGTGCATAAGTATCAAGGTAGTCAATGTCCTTGTATTATTATGCCTGTGCATACTACCCATTTTGCTTTGTTATATCGCAACTTACTCTACACGGGGGTAACACGTGGGCAAAAGCATGTAATCCTTGTCGGAAGCAAAAAAGCGATTGCTATCGCTATTAAAAATGATGAAGTAAAAAAACGTCATACCGGACTTTATCATGCTCTTATAGGAATTAATAATATTAGCGTAAGCATGCCGTAATGAGAAAAAGCAAAGCCCCCTTATTTTCTGAGAAATTTCTCATCCAGTCTGCCTTAACGCTTATCTCTAGTCTACTTTTAATTGGTACAGCTTTATTCCACGATGCTTTATGGATAAAACCTACTCCTGTAGCCGAAGAAACACCTAAGTTTTTATCCAATCAAACAGGTGATCAGCTGGAAAACGCTTACATTTCGGCTATAAGCAATGCTAAAAAATCTGTTCTCCTCCTTATTTTTTCTATGACGAGTGAGGAAGTCATCGACGCCCTACGCCAAAAAAGCCAAGAGGGTGTGCCTGTCAAAGTTATCTGTGATGCTAAAGCGTGCCCCTATATTAGCAAAAAATTGGGTCCTCAGGTGGAGCTCATTCGTCGTTTAGGTAAGGGGCTTATGCACATAAAGATCTTAGTGATTGATGATATAGAATGTTGGATTGGCTCTGCCAACTTCACTAGCGAATCTTTAAATATGCATGGTAACCTTGTCGTAGCCTTAAAAAACGAAGCTCTTGCTGCTACTATTAAAGAAAAGGCTTCTACTTTGCATGAGTATGATAGAAAGGGCGAGGTCACTCACCACACCTACTTGGCTGGTGACCAAGAGTTACAGATCTCTTTTCTTCCTGATGATAAAAAAGCAAGCGTGCGTATTAAGCAACTGATTCGAGAAGCTAAAAAAAGTATACGCATCGCTATGTTTACCTGGACACGCTTTGATATGGCTAAGGAAGTGGTGGAGGCCCAAAAGCGAGGTGTTAATGTAGAAGTAGTGTTGGATAGAAGTTCCTCTAACGGGGCTAGCGCTAAAATAGCAGAAATGCTTAAAAGCCACCGTGTTAAATTATTTTACAGTGCAGGCACAGCATTACTTCACCATAAATTCATGTGGCTAGATGATCATACATTAGAAGTAGGTTCTGCCAATTGGACTAAAGCTGCTTTCACACAAAATGACGATTGTTTTTTAGTTCTCCATCCTTTAACTCATGAGCAACGCCAACATATGCAAAACTTATGGCAAGCCATTAAAGCAGACTCCATTCGTTAATAAGCTAGCCGTAGGATGTTAACTTGGATTCAATTCTTTAAAACGCTTCCTTCACTTATTAGAGACATAAAAATAAACCAGCTAAAAAATTACAGAAAAATGGTTTAAATTTATTTACATTTTTTGTATCTATTGTTAGCTCAATCGAGGAATTTGTCATGAAAATTGCGCTTATTGGATATGGTAAAATGGGACATCTGATCGAAGAGATCGCCTTACAGCAAGGCCATACCATTATAGCTATACTCCCCTCCAGCGAGGCTGTCTCTTCTCTTAAAGAAAATTTAATTCAGCAAGTGGACATTTGCATAGATTTTAGTGCTCCTCAAGCCGTTTTAAGTAATCTTCAAAGGCTTGCTCCATTTAAAAAAAATATAGTCATGGGAACAACAGGCTGGGAGGAACATTTAGATGAAGTGAAAAAACTTATTCATGAACACCAAATAGGTTTTCTATTTTCTCCTAATTTCTCTGTTGGAGTCCACCTTTTTAAAAATATTGTGGAAGCTGCTGCCCAATTAATGAATGAATTTGAAGATTACGATGTGGCTGGGCAAGAACTTCACCATTATCAAAAGAAAGATAGCCCTTCAGGAACAGCTAAAAGCTTGGTTTCCATATTGCTTGAAAAAATTCAGCGTAAAAAAAACCCTCTTTATGATAGGGTTGATCGTCCTATAGCCCCTCATGAACTTAATTTCTCAAGTGTGCGCTGTGGCTCTATACCTGGCACCCACACGATAATCTTTGACTCCCCTGCTGATACTCTTACAATTACCCATCAGGCAAGGAACAGAGAAGGCTTTGCGCGCGGGGCCTTGGCAGCAGCCGAGTGGTTAATAGGAAAAAAAGGAATTTTTACTCTAGAGGATATGATTTGCTCCTCAAAAAACATTTCCAACACCTGTCATTTACCAGGAAATAATTATAATGAAACCTAAAATTTGCGGTGCCTATACCGTGCTTATTACCCCCTTTGATAAAGAAGGACAATTAGATGAAGAAGGCTTAAGAAAAAATATTCGTTTTCAGCTATCTTATCACATTCAAGGATTAGTGGTCTTAGGTACCACAGGTGAAGCCCCTACTTTAAGTCAAAAAGAAAAAGAGAAAATTATTAGTATCGCCCGAGAGGAAACAGAAGGTAAGTGCCTTCTTATGGTTGGTACTGGTAGCTATGCTACCCATGCGACTATCGAAAACACTTTAGCCGCCCAAGATGCTAGCGCTGATGCTGCGTTGGTGGTTACGCCTTACTATAACAAGCCTACTCAGGAAGGTTTATATCAACATTTCTCTACTCTTGCTAAAGCGGTCAAGCTGCCCCTTGTCATTTATAATATTCCCGGTAGGACGGGTCAAAACCTGCAGATCGAGACATTAAAACGTTTAGCTGCCATAGAAAATATAGTAGGAGTAAAAGAAGCATCTGGAAATATTTTACAGATGATGGATGTAATTGAAAGTATAAGGCTTATTAGATCTGACTTTAGCATTATGTCCGGCGATGATGCTTTAACTTATCCTTTGATGGCTCTAGGGGGACATGGCATCTATTCTGTTTTAAGCAATTTACTTCCCCAAGAGGTTAAAAAATTATGCGATCTAATGGTAGAAGGAGATTATCCTACCGCGCGTGCTTTGCATTATGAATTGCTTCCTTATATGAAAAGTATGTTTATCGAAACCAATCCTATTCCAGTGAAAACAGCAATGAATCTAACAGGCCATGCCGCAGGCCCTTGTAGGCTACCCTTATGTGCGATGAGCGACGAAAATCTAGAGAAAATAAAAAAGTGTCTAAAAGTTTTATAGCTAGGAAAACGGTAAACAAGATAGATCGTTAATGAGGTGCTATAATAAGTTTATATTTTTTTACAAGTTAAGGCCTAACCTTTATTTAAAGTATAGAATTGGATTTATTCATTCATTCATAGCATCTAAGAAGAAGGGAAGCCTGGCAGATAGCTGGCTTATCTCCTCAGTAAGATTGCTTATTGGGTTATTTTCTAAGGCAAGCATTTGCAGCATAGATAACTCTCCTAGGCAGGAAGGCAATGAGCTAAGCTGATTATGCTCTAAAATAAGCTCTTGCAAATTAGATAATTTTCCTATCTCGCTAGGAACAGAAGTAAGCAGATTGTTGCTTACATAAAGCTTTTGGAGTGCAGAGAGTTGCCCTATTTCACTAGGCAGAGCAGTAAGCTGATTATGCTCTAAAATAAGCTCTTGCAAATTAGACAATCTTCCTATCTCGCTAGGAATAGAACTAAGCAAGTTATTGCTTATGTAAAGCTTTTGGAGTGCAGAAAGTTGCCCTATTTCACTAGGAAGAGATGCAAGTTGGTTATCTTCTAGGATAAGCTCTTGCAGTTGGGACATCTGCCCTGTTTCAGCAGGAAGATGGGTAAGTCGATTGTGATTTAAGGTAAGTATTTTGAGCTTAGCTAGTTTTCCTATCTCGACAGGGAGATGAATGAGTTGATTATGATCTAAAGTAAGTTCTTCCAGCTGAAATATCCGATCGATCTCATCAAAAAGAGAAGTAAGTTGATTATACTCTAAGGTAAGTTTTTGCAAGTAAAAAAGCCATTGCATAGCTGCAGGGAGATGGGTAAGTTGATTATGATCTAAGGTGAGAACTTGCAAATTAAACAGTTTTCCTATTTGTTCGGGAAGAGAGGTAAGTTGATTATATTCTAAAGCGAGATCTTCTAAGTGGAATAAATTCTCTATTTCACAGGGAAGAGTTGTTAATAGATTATAATCTAAGTTGAGAACTTGCAAATTAAACAGTTTTCCTATTTGTTCGGGAAGAGAGGCAAGTTGATTATGATCTATATTAAGCTTTTGCAACTCAGATAAAAGCCCTATTTCGCCAGGAAGTGTGATTAATAAATTGTTGCTTAGGTTAAACTTTCGTAGTTTAGAGAGCTGCCCTATCTCAGCAGGAAGAGAACTAAGTTGGTTATGCTCTAAAATAAGCGCTTGCAATTGAAATAGACCCCCTATTTCTTTAGGAAGGCAAGTAAGTAAGTTACTGCTTGCATAAAGTCTTTGGAGTTCAGCTAGATGGCCTATCTCAGCAGGGAGAGAGCTAAGTTGGTTATGCTCTAAAACAAGCTCCTGCAATTGAAATAGATATCCTATTTCTTTAGGAAGGCAAGTAAGTAGATTATTGCTTGCATAAAGTCTTTGTAGTTCAGTTAGCTGGCCTATCTCAGCAGGGAGAGAGCTAAGTTGGTTATGGTGTAAAACAAGTTCTTGCAGCTGGGATAAGCCTTCTATTTCTTTAGGAAGGAAAGTAAGTAAGTTGCCACTTACGTAGAGTTTTTGTAGTTGAGACAACTGGCCTATCTCAGCAGGGAGAGAGTTAAGTTGGTTATGGTCTAAAACAAGTTCTTGCAGCTGGGATAAGCCTCCTATTTCTTTAGGAAGAGAAGTAAGGAGATTATTACTTACGTAAAGCTTTTCTAGATTCAATAACTGCCCTATCACAGTAGGAAGAGAGTTAAGCTGGTTATGGCTTAAAACAAGTCTTTGCAGCTGGGATAAATCTCCTATCTCTTGAGGAAGGGAGGTAAGTAGATTATTATCTACAAGAAGATTTTCTAGATCCAACAATCCGCCTATCCCGGTAGGGAGAGAGCTAAGTTGGTTGTGTTCTAGATTAAGGTATTTCAGCTTGTGCAGCTGATTTATTTCTTGCGGAAGAATTGTAAGCTGATTGTGTTCTAAAGCAAGCACTTTAAGCTGGCTTAGCTGGCCTATTCCAGCAGGAAGGATAGTAAGCTGATTGTATTCTACAGTGAAACCTTGTAGCCGAGATAGCTGACCTATTTCAGCAGGAAGGGAGATGAGTTGGTTGTATTCTAGATAAAGACCATCTAGCTGGGACAATTGCCCTATTTCAGTAGGAAGAGTGGTTAGTTGGTTATGATCCAAGTAGAGAATTTCTAAGAGAGATAACTCTCCTATCTCCTTAGGAAGGGCTGTGAGCTGATTGTGATTTAAATATAGCTTCTGCAGCTTGAATAGCTGGCCTATCTCAGGCGGAAGAATAGTCAAATTGTTTTTGGTTAAAGAAAGTGTTTGTAGGCAAGACAATAATCCTATCTCGGATGGTAAATAAGTCAAACCAATTTTTTTTAGGTTTAGATCTACGATATTTGCACCATATCTTTCCAGCCAAGGCCTAAGAAGAGCTCCTTTTTTTTCTACGGTCAAATTTATAATTTTTTCATTCTCTAAATATTCTTTTCCACCCTCCAAAGCTTTCCATAATAAAAGGCGATTAATATTGACTAGGTAAGAGTAATAGTTAGCTAATGTCAAGTACCTCTTTTCCTCAGTCTTCCATTTAAATTCTGAAGGAGAAAATGATTTAGCTAATTTAAAAAGACGTCTGAAAATTTTATTTATCTTTTTCATATATGAAAGCTGAGCATCTATTTGATAGATTTTATCTATAATGAGTGCTTGCCCAGTAACATTTCCTTTAGGAAAATGAATACGACCTATCTTTTTGTAAAGGCTCACCATTACTTCATTCGCTAGAATATGTTGCCATTCCGTGCAAACACTGAGCAAAGACGGGTGGGCACAACACTCCAAGATAGGAGCTAGAACTTCATTAGGCAATTGCTCGATGGTAATAGAAGAAGTGAAAGGATGCATGTGGTTATCTCCTTAATTTTTGGGTCAAAACCTCTGCAAGATAAATTCAGCATAGGGTGAAAAGATAAAACTAGCAAGATAATCTTTGCTACAAATCGTTAACACTGAAGCGTGAAGATATGAATATTGCCAGAGAGGCTATAAAACCCTCTATCAGACAAAGTTGATGATGAGTTCGTCTCCCGCTTGATCCTGCCCAGCGATTATCACATAGGCCTTTGCTGAAATATTTAAAAGGCCCTCCAGGTACATTCTCTTAATTCTAGATATCACTTAAATAGGCTATTGAGAAATCCACTCATCTACAATTTTTTCAGATAAAATCTTTAGACTTAATTTTTAAAGGAATAAGGTTTCATTGGCTAATTTATCATAGCCACATTCTCCTCTATGGAAGGAAGAAAGCTTAAAAGAAAAAGTTAATTTTAAATTCAGATTTCGAAATATTTTATCAGCATAAGCAAACAATCATTGGGCTTTTTTAATTTCTTCAAGCAGATCGTAAAACATTTTCTCCGTCAATGTGCCTGTATTGACATTACGTGGCGTAGGATGATAACTACAGTAAAGCTTAAGGCCATTTTCTAGCCTATAAAAAGCGCCGTGCTTAAATTTTATTCCTTTTGTAGATAGGCCCTGCTTTTTTAATGCTAATAAAAAGGCATCGAATGCTAATTTTCCCAGCACTAAGATTACACGTAATTTAAAGAGCATTTCTATTTCTTGCATATAATAGGGGTGGCAATTCACACATTCTTGACGAGTAGGCTTATGTTTAGGGGGAAAACATTTGACCGCTGCCGTTAGATAACAATCCTTTAATATTAAGCCGTCATCTAAAGACTCGGATATAGGTTGATTTGCCCACCCCTGCGCATAAAGCGCTTTGACTAAAAAACGTGCAGTTGCGTCGCCTGTAAAAACGCGTCCCGTCCTATTTCCTCCATCTCCCGCAGGGGCAAGCCCCGTGATCAATAACCAGGCTTGCTGATCACCAAAGCCTGGCAAAGGCCTTCTCCAATATTTTTGATGCTGATAGAGAGGCCTAGCAGGCACTGTCTCGCGATGAGCTACAAGGCGCGGACACTTTCGGCAATTGATGACCACTGCTTGAAAATTTTTCCACATCGATAAATTATTTGTTTTAGTAGCCATAACTCAACTTCTCCTTTCCCTTATTTTATCCTCACTAAAATTATTAAAGAGCTATCAAGTTTCAAAAGGAGCCTAACCATATAATTTCTTTATAAAGCAGGGACCAAAAACCCTTAAAGCCTAAAAAGGTAACAGCCTTTCTTTTAGTTAGCCGGCTCTTACATAACATTCATTTTCTGGAATTTTTTATGCAATGTGCCATGCATTTCTGGCAGCATATAGGACTAGCCTAGTTAATGAATCCATTTTATAGTTAAAAAGTATTTTATTGTTTAGGTTACTTTTTTAGAATTTTTTTGTTTTTTTTAAGATCTTAGGACTCATTTTTGTTTTAGATATAACCAAAAGCTTTCGGTAGGGGTTATAACGCTCCTTCCCTTAATAAGGTTTAATAAAGTATCCTAAATTTAAACCTACGCCCCGCTGAGAGGCAGAACTTTTGTTACATTTCCCCTTTATCTTTCGCAACTACCCCATAACATTTTTTTAATTACTTACTAGTTACCAAGCCTCTATCGGAATATAAAATAATATTTTATCATCAATTTGCTAAGAATTCATTTTAAAAAATCTTTTGACTGTGAATCTTTAATGGATAAAAATGTAGTGAAAAGTCAACTTTTACCATCATTACTATCCATGAATGCAAAACAGAAAGCCCTTGATCTTTTTAAGAAAAACCACGGGCTGCTTAGGACTGCAGAAGCGATCCGTTTAGACATTCATCCTCGCACATTATATCAAATGCGAGATGAAGGGCTTTTAGAGCAATTAGCTAAGGGAGTCTATCGTTTAACAGAGATGCCTGATTTTTCTGAGCCTGACTTGGTACTGGTATCTAAGAAAATCCCTCAAGGTATTATTTGCCTGATTTCAGCTTTGGCCTACCATGAAATTACTACCCAAATCCCTCACTTTGTCTACGTTGCCCTCCCCTCTAAGTCTAGAAAGTCCCGTTTGGACTATCCCCCCATTCGTTACTTTTACTATTCGGAAAAAGCCTATGTTCAGGGCCTTGAAACAATACTAATAGGAGGATACCCAATCAAAATTTATAATATTGAAAAGACCTTAGCTGACTGTATTAAATTTCGTAATAAAATTGGCAAAGGGGTGGTTATTGAAGCCTTAAAAATGTACTGGCAACGCAAGAATACCCAAATCGATAGATTATATGAATATGCAAAGTTAAACCGCGTGGAAAAAATTCTTCATCCCATGATGGAAACAATAGTCAGTCATTAGAAATGGAAAAGCTTAAAAAAAACCTAGATGAATCTATCTATAGCCGTCTAAAGAATGTGGCTAAGCAAAGAAAAAGACCTGTTCAAGAAATTCTAAAATATTATGCAATTGAACGCTTTTTATTTCGTTTAAGTGCCTCATCTCATCAAATTTTTTTTTATTTGAAAGGAGGTTTGATGTTGATGGTCTGGAATCCTATGAACCATCGACCGACGGTAGACATTGATCTGCTTGCTAAAACCTCTAATACAGTTTCCCATTTACAAAAGATCATCCATGAGATCTGTTCTACTGAAGTAATTCCTGATGGCCTGTTATTTGACGTAGAATCGTTAAGATTATCGGAAGCCCAGTTGGAGGCAGAATATCATGGAATAAGTGCTTCATTTTCAGCTAAGCTATTTACAGCAAAGCTTCCCATGCGGATAGATTTTGGATTTAGTGATACTATCTTGCCTCAGCCTGCTATCGTAAAATATCCTACCCTTTTGGATTTACCTGCACCAACACTGGAAGGCTATACCCCGCAAACCTCAATCGTCGAAAAGTTTGAATCCATCATTCGTTTAGGATTTGCTAATACCCGCATGAAAGACTTTTATGACATCTGGCTATTGATTCAACAATTCGATTTTGATCGCGACGAACTGCAGGCTATCATTCAGCAAATTATCAAGAACCGTGGCACGATTGTTAAAAGCTCTCCCATAGCATTTGAGGAAACCTGTTATAACCATCCACTAAAGCAAGATCAATGGAAGGCCTTTCTGAAAGATATTTCTCATGAAGTTATACCTTTAAAACAAGTTATGCTTGATTTAAGAAACTTTTTCAGCAAACTTATTTTTTAGAATAGAAATACTATAAATATACATTACATGCAATTGAGCTAAGATGTTAAATCTCCTCTTAGTGACCTTCAAAAGCTGTTGTTAAAGCATATCTTAAAATTGCGAGAAAAGGGTGAGAACTTCTTAAATCAGCTTAAGAAACCTACTCAAAGCCAACCACACGCTGGGTGTTTTTCTGTTTCCTAGGCCTGCATATGGTCTTTATTGACCATAAAAAATTGCAAATTACCAATTTGAAAGAACGTCATAAAACTATCCTTAGATGCTTAGGGCCTCCTTACCAAAAATTCTATTATTCTGAAATGTGGTGAGAAATCATGGATAAAGGTAGAAGTAGCTTTACAGTATATAGATTTAACAGCTATTAAAAGGTCTAAGATAGAAGCATTAACTTTGTATGCAAAAAGATGGATTGTAGAAAGAATATCTGTTTGATTTGGTAAGGGTCGCAAATTAATTAAAGATTATGAGGCTTTGCCAGACGCCAATCCAGCATTCCTTTACTCAGCTATGATACGCCGCATGGTAAGAAGAATAATTGTAACAAATTAATTTATAGAATGTTTTTACACCTCTATAAATTGCAGTTTATCTTTTAACAAAAAATTCATTTATGGATTTTAATTGTTTTGATTAATAGCCTATTGCTTTGCATGGAGAAAATTTAATTTTTTAAAGATGAAGAAAAATATTATATAAAGGTAGAGCATTGATGGAGCCAGGTTTAAAAGCATTATACCATGATATAGATACCCGAATGAATATCTATGAATTGGATAGCCTACAGGAGGATGAAAAAAAAGCCTTATATCCCGATTTAGCTAATATAAAGGCAAATGCATTAGCTGTCGCCTGTTTAATGACCTCAAATGAGATATTGGAAACCCGATGGGGCTATAAGCTACATCCTGGGCTGATAAATCTTTCTGAATTAGTTTCAGACAAGCCTATTGAGAGAAGCAAACCCTATGAAACATTTAATGCATCACTCGCTCCTACAGAAAAATTCCGTACTGAGCTGGTTGCCGGTTTCGGCTCTGGATTTTTAGTTAGAGAAGATGAAATCTTGACAGCAGGGCATTGTGTTTGTGTGAATGATGCCTCGTCTCAATTAAAACCAAAGTCCGCGATGGATAACATCAGAGTTGTATTTAGGTATCACAAGCCAGATCAGCATGCAGAAAAAAAAATTTTTAATGAGAATGACGTCTATAAGATCAAAAAAGTCTTATTTTATAGTTTCTCATATGGAGATCCTACAGTGGCTGATTGGGCCTGGGTTAAGCTAGATAGACCTGTTTCAGGAGGAATCAAACCTATTGAAGTTGATTTTTCTGCAACTATGGGGCAATCCATTTACGCCATAGGATGTCCAAATGGAACAGCGGTTAAATGTGCTGGTGTAGGTTATTCAACGATAAAAAATGTTACTACAGATCAAATTGAGAGTGATCTCGATGTTATGGCAGGAAATTCAGGTGGCCCCATCATTGATAGAGTGGCTAATAAAGCTATTGCTATTCTAATTAGAGGGAATGAGGATTACGAAATTGACAAAAAGCACGAGAAAAAAACAGGAGAAAGAAGAGTTATTAATTTTTGTGTACCTTCAGCAACCGGTAAATATGAGATAGGTCAACGAATACCGTCTCGAATTCTTAATTTGCCCCAAGATATTGCTTGCGAGATTCCAGAAATGAATGGTCCTTATACCCCGCCCTCCCCAGAAAAGCTTTATAGTCATCCGATGGTTAAAATTCATGCATTAAGTGTAGGTTGCATGATGCCTGAAAATTGTCTAAATCAAATAGAAGATGATTATATCTTAAATGAAAACATACCTACTTTTGCGGAACGTGTTAACAGCAGCATGCATCAAGTATCATTACCATTAGTTGGTAATGAAGATTTTCACCAAGATCCTGCAGCAGGACTTAGTACCGCTTTTCTCGTGGGCCCGGACATGGTTTTAACTGCAGGTCAAGCGGTAAGTGATCGACATTATAAGGTAAAAAATCTTGAATTGTTAAATCGTATGTGGATTGTATTTGGGTTTAAAAAAGAGGAAACAAATACATGTAGAAAAGCTTTTCCTAAAAAGGATGTTTATAAACTGAGTAATGTTGTAAGCCTAAAATGCGATAAGCTTTCCAATTGGGCATTACTTAAATTAGATAGGCCAGTAGAAGGTAGAGATCCTTTGCCAATAGACTTTTCTCCTGTTTCAGCTGGCACTGAAGTCTATATGTTAGGATATCCTTTTGGTACTTCTTTGAAGCTTGCCAGAAATGCTCAGATACAATTAGTAGAAGCAGTAATTTTAGAAGCAAACATCAATGGTTTTTCTGGAAATGCAGGCTCGCCCATATTTAATGGTAGCACTCATAAAGTAATAGGACTTCATATTGGCGGCCTTAGAGATCATCGAATTGATGAAGCTCATGAAAAAGCCACTGGTGAAAAAAGAATCATACTACACAAAATAACTAAAAAAGAAAATGACCGAATGGGATACGAAAAATTTCAGCGCATAAGCGTAATTAAGGTTCTTAAGAAAATATAATTAAATATATTTACCTGTGCAGGATGCTAATAGAGACACCTTCACCACAACTCCTCAGCCTTTGAAAACAGTATTTAATTTTTTCAACGAAGAAGCTTGCTGAGAAAACTGAAAAGGTAAATAGCTACCCTATAAACAAGAATATCAACGGGAAATGCACACTCCTAATAGACTTACGAGATAATTTGCCAAGCTTGACGACAAATATTCTCTCTTTTGTCACAGTTGATAGCTCGGCTTATCAGTACCGATTGTACGTCTTTAATTTTTCTTCTCTTTACCCTGCAAAATATGCCAATATAGCTTCTTGCATGTTTAAGCTTTCCACTGATTAATAAGTGTACAAATGCTAGCATTTTAAATAGACATTTAGGGGTAAAAATATGAATACTAGAAAAGCTTTTTCTCAAGCCCGGAGCGAGCTAACTACAATCGTCAATCATGTAGCATTTTGCCATGATCGATATGTTTTAACTCGTAACGGTAAAGATGTGGCCGCTATAGTGCCTATCGACGATCTAGAAATGCTAGAGACACTAGAAGATGAGCGTGATATCGAGGTAGCACAACGTGTAGACAAAGATATCAAAAAGCATGGTACAGTTAAATGGAAAGAGATTAAAAGAGATTTCGGATTGTGATTTCCGAGATTAATTGGGTCGTATTGCGCTTAAAAGCATAGTTAAGATTCCAAAAAAGAGCTTAAGCGCATTCAAAGTAAGCTTGAGCTCTCTCATTGGATCCCCCTCCCGAAGATCTGAAAAAGATTCGAGGGGACGATAATTTATATAGAATTCGGAACGGAAATTATCGCATTCTCTATAAAATATTTGATACCAAGCATTACGTTTTAATAGTAGACATAGATCATAGGAAAGACATCTATAAAAAATTTTAAATATCTATTAATTTGTGGATGATCTGCTATCGCTTGTAAAACTACTTTTTTACTAACTATTATTCAAGGGATAATTGCCCCTTGGATGAATGCATCTAAATTTCCGAGACAATTTGCAAAGCCTGGCGACAAATATTTTTTCCTTGATCAAAGGTAATGCAATCAGCTGCTTGGCTTAGCGGCAACCATTGTACAGCTTTAATCTCTTCTTCCATTCTCTTTACTTCTCCTGCTACCTGAGCAATATAGTAAATAACAGTCTTATGAATGAGTACACCTTCAAATTTGAAGTAAAAGCTTTCCTCAAAAGTTTGATCAGATAGAAGCTTGCAAACCTTTAAACCGGTTTCTTCAAACAACTCTCTTTGAGCTGCTTCCCAAGCAGTTTCGTGGGGATCAGGATGACCTTTAGGAAAACCCCAATGTCCCGCGTGTGATTGGACAAGCAGGACATGCCAGCCATCTTCAAGCTGAGCTAGGGGAACAATGCCGTAGGAATATTCTTTCTTCGTAGCCATTAGGGATGGTAAGCTCCTAGCACAATAGTAGCGTTATGACCGCCAAAGCCAAATGTATTGGAAATAGCAATGTTAATATCCTTTTTTTCCGCTACGGTCGGTATATGGAATTCTAGATCAGGTTCAGGATCTTCCAAGTTTATACTCGGATGAACCCATCCTGACTCAATCGCTTTGGCTGTAACGACGGCTTCCATCGCTCCTGCAGCTCCTAAGCAATGTCCAATCATCGATTTGGTCGAATTCATAATAATTGAGCTAGGTTCTTTGAAAACTTTTTTTAAAGCTCGCACTTCCGCCATATCGCCTGCAGGCGTCGAAGTCCCATGCGCATTAATATAATCTACTTCCTCAGCTTTTATGTCTGCATCGGCTAAAGCATTGCGTACGCATAAAGCTACGCCTTCACTATCAGCGCGAGGCTCGGTAATGTGATAGGCATCACATGACATACCCCCTCCTAAATACTCCGCTATGATTGGAGCTCCTCGGGCTAAAGCATGCTCCAAACTTTCAATAATAAAAGTCCCTGCGCCCTCTCCCATTAAGAAACCATCACGGCCTAGATCCCAGGGACGAGAGGCTTTTTCTGGTTCATCATTACGCTGAGACAAGGCTTTGCATGAGCAAAAACCCGATAAACCCATGGGGATAATAGGAGCTTCAGAACCGCCGCAGATCATTAAATCTGCCTCACCTTTGCGAATATGGTTAGCTGCTGCAATGATCGCATTATTTCCCGTAGCACAGGCTGTCGAAACAGAATAATTAGGTCCCATAAAGCCTATATCCATGGCAAGCATAGCTCCACCCATGTTGGTAAGAATATAGGGCACAAAGAAAGGACTGACCCATCGCTGGCCTTTTTGTATGAGCGTCTGAACGCCTTGACAGTAGACATCCATCCCCCCCATACCAGAGCCAATAACCACACCACAACGCTCTTTATTAAGCTTTGCTATAGCCTCAGGATTAAGCTGGCTTGCTTCTAAAGCTTTTTTTCCTGCCACTAGCGCATAAGCGATATTTTTATCAATGCGACGTGCTTGCTTTTTATCAATATAATCACCAGATTCAAAATTCTTAATCGAAGCAGCTATGCGAGTAGGATAGTCTTCACAAGGAAAACTTGTAATCAAGGAAGCTCCACTTTTGCCGTCCAATAAAGATTGGTAATAATCATCTACCTCGTTACCAAAACAAGAGACGATACCCATACCGGTGATAACAATGCGTTTTTTCTTCATGAAATAACTTAAACCTTTTAATTTTCCTTCACATCAATGTGAAGATCTACAATTTTTGCCTGTTGCCACAGCTGCTCCAGCGCATATTTTTCTCGTAATTCTGGAATAAAAAGATGAATGATGATTTCCCCATAATCCATCACTAGCCAATCAGGAGCTTTAATCCCCTCAATATGGAGAAGCTCATCCCCCCCTTGGGTCATCACCTCTTCGATTGTTTTTGCTATAGATCTAACATGACGATCAATATTCCCTTCAGCGATCACATAGAAATCGGTCATCGTAGAAAGATCACGAACATCTAAAGCGAGTATGTTAAAACCCTTTTTATCATAAATAGTTTGAGCGATTAAATCTAAGTTTTTTAAAACAGTTTTTGACATATTCTTTTAAGTTTTTATTTTTGTCCTGGCCTAGAAGAATATAAATGATTTTGATATATGTAGTCTATCACTTTTGCAGGGACTAAATGGCCAATATACAATCCTTGTGAAACTCTTTCACGTATGCGGCTCGCGCTGATTTCCATCACGTAAGTAGAAGTCATTCCCGTTTGGAGCGCTGCGCAAATCTCTGGATCTCCTTCCCAAATAATAGGTTGTTCTGAAGCATAGCGACGGCAGATAAGAGGTGTAGCTAGCGTAAGAATCTCTTTAGCCTCCTTCCAATGAACAAAGCTGAAGGCAGTATCTTCACCCATAATTAAGTAAAATTTACTTGGATATGCTTCTTTTTTTTCCTCCTTAATAATTTCACGTAAAGTATCAATAGTATAAGAGGGTCCGGGACGATCCAATTCATAAGGAATGATGCCAAAATAGGGAAGTTCCTGCAGAGCAATTTCTAGCATTTTAAGACGGTGATAAGCCAAAGTAGGTTCTGCACCTAACTTGTCAGGATTGACTAACGCTGGGCAAAACCATATTTCATCGAGTTGATGAGCTTCCATGATTTCTATAGCAGTATTTAAATGTCCTAAATGAATAGGATCAAAAGTACCACCATATATTCCTACATGCTTATGAATACGCATTTAAAGCTTACATCCCATGGTTAATTTTGTAATATTAAAAGAGTTAAGGGTTTCCCTTTATCAGCATTTTATTCCTATTTTATCTGGCCAAATGCCCACACGCTCTAAAAAAGTATAAAAGTATGCCTTTTCCCATCAAGCTTTTTTAATAAAACTATTAACATACGACTTCAAATTTTAAAATTATTTTATTTTTCATAGCAAAAAACGTTTTATTTTACCCTCTTGCCTGGGTATTAAAGTGCTAAACCATTTTGATGTTGCTAAAAGTCACCAAAGCCTGTTGGCTATTGACGGAAACACATCGGCGCAACTGTTAAGATCTCTTATCGCTATTAAAAAATTTGTATACTTGTACAAGGCAATTCGTTGTAGGCTTTTTACTCTTTTTCCTTACTCTTATCAGGCCAATCGTTGTATTCTTACATTAAAAAAGATAATGATAGGCTTTTGAGCTGCTCTTTATGCAATCGCCTGCTATATAAAAACCCCTTCTTAAGTAGTAGCTTTTAGAGGGTTGGGTATGGAAGCTTATTTTTTTTTAAAGCGTATGATAAGGTGAACAAACGTTAGTTAAATAATTGGCCATTGATTTTGACGACACATAGCCTTTAAGCGTCGGTCTGGGTTGACGCCCACGGGATTTCCAACTGCGTAAAGAAGGGGTAAATCTAAATAGCTATCGGTATAAGCTGTCACATTAGCTTTAACGATTTGCAATTCTTTTAAGAGCAGCTTGAGAGCTTGAGCTTTTTGAGGACCTTCCATTACCTGGGTAATATGAGTAAAATCGCCCTGTTCGTTTTTTTGATAAATCGTAGAACTCCATCTATCAACGCCTAGCCTCAACGCCACTTTTTCCACTAAAAAATTTGGTGAACTAGAAAATATGGCAGTATATGATCCTTCATTTTTAGCTTCTAATAGTTTTGAAAAGACGGGATGATAGATAAGCTTCTCCAGTTGCTGTGACAAAAATTTGGTGGCATGCTCATTAACAAGGGCTACGGAAAGGCCATAAAAAAAGCATTGAAAAGTAGATTCATGCAAGCTTTTTAGACTAATGAGTCCAAGCTTAAACCTTAAATATAGGGAAGATAAGCGGATCATTCGGTAAAAAGAAAGGACCTTTTTACGAAAAAGATAGATGCCAAAAGAGAGACTGCAATTTTTGCGAAGAAGTGTATGGTCGAGATCAAAAACAACTAAGCTATTTTTTCTTTTGGAATTGTACAATTTTGTTTTCAATTTCCTGAATGCCTTGGTTGATTTTTTCTAAGCGCTCTTTTTCAGACTTTATCAACTCGTTATTATTCATGGCTTTCTCAAAATCTAAACCTGAAACTCCTCCAGCTTTGCGCAGAGACTCTAGCTGTACTTTTATTGCTTGTCTACGTTCTTTTCTTTGTTTTAGAACCTCGCGAAGTTGCTCAATAGATTGACGATCATCCTCGGACAATGAAAGTAAAGCTTGTTCTTCTTTATCTGAAAGAACATCGGTGATTAAGCTACGTAAAGATTTATAAAGGCGCTCTACCTCTTGCTTTTCAAATTTATTAAAAGAAGAATTCTGTATTTTCTGAGCAAGCTCATCTCTAGCTGCTGCTAGCTCTTGAGCTTCTAAAGAACGAGCATTATTGCCAAGCTGTTCGATTTCATTTTTTACTTCTTCTATTTTAGCTTTACGTTGCCTTTCTTTTTCTTGCTCATGTTGAAGGCGCACTTGCTCGTGTGCTTTCTGTTTTTCTAAAATTTGATCTTTTACGCCAAACATTTCGCTTCTTAGAGCTTTGATTTCATCTCTTCCCAGTTCAACATTTCTCATGAACTTAGAAATCTCATCTAAATGCTTATAAGCTTGATCATCCGATAATTCAGAAGACTCATATTGCTTTTTAAGCTCATGTATTTTGGCTTGGACCAGATAAAAATTTTGCTTAAAAGTAGCTTTTAGCTGGGCGCGTTCTTTTTTGCGTTCTTTTTCGGCTAATTTGATTTTATCCCAACATTCGCTAAGACGCATTCTCGTCTGGGTAAAGGCATGTGTGTTAAGGGTTAAAACCTTAGCAATTCCTTGCAGGTCTTTAATTTCTTCTCTTAATGCAAACAAAGAATCATCAAAGTTACCTTTAAAGCTATCTTCAATAAATGCTTCCACATCATCGCTAAATGTTTGGCTTACCTCTTTGATAAGCTCTTTCCTTAAAGGAAAAACTTGATCGCCTATTTCAGAGAGCCTTTGGAAAAACTTATTTTTTTGTCTTACACGCATGTCCGTTTTAATAAGTTCTTTGCGTAAAGCATTCACGCGAGAAGCTTGCACATTAAGCAAATTAAGTCTTTTTTGAGTGTCTTGATAAAATAGCGCTTTTACAGAAAGCCTTGTGGGGATAGGACCTAAGTCGGGATTGGCAATTTTAGTCACTTGCTCTTCAAACAGCTTTATATCGTTTTCTAAAGCTACGATTGCTATTTCAATTTGTTCGGCTGCAAAAGAGCTTTGTTCATCCAACATCTCTTTTAGACGGCGGGCTTCTTTGGAAAGCTCGCTATATTTTGTCCACAACTGGGTACGTACAAGGGGAGAGAGGTTTTCTTTAAAGAGTTGCAAGCAAATATTGCGCACTTCCCAAAAGGCTTTAAAATGAGGGGCCCCGCTTTGTGCTAAAGAGCTTTCCATAAAATCTAAAGCATATTTAACCTTTGCGTCTACTTGAAGTAAATTTTCCATCTCTTGCATAAACTCATCGAGATGGGGATTATGCTTTTTTTCTACCACAGGCTCTTCACTAATTTCTTGCTCTGCCCCTTCTAAAGAAGGGGTTGGTAGGCATAGTTCTTCGCCTTCTGGATTAACCGAGGATAGGAATTTCTCATCTTGATGAGGTGTCGTTTCTTGTATATTTTGATTTTTACTTTCTAAGTCGCTCATGGAAATTCTTAAAGATATATGTTTAATGGAATTTTAGAGCAAAATCATAGCTGATTTACCCTTTTCGGTAAAGCTCTTTAAAAAAACAATAATAATTAGCAGCTTTCGAAATCTTTAGAAATAAGGTCAGCAATCATTTTCGTATCATAAAGATCCATATCAATCCAGTTAAACAAAGGTTCTTTGCCAAACCAGGTATGCTGACGTTTGGCATAGTTTCTAGAAGCTCGTTTAAAGGTCTCGACAAACTGAAGATAATCCTCGGGCCTTTTAGCGGTTGCTAAATAAGCAATCGCTTGCTTATAGCCTATCGCTTGGGCTGCAGAGGAGTTAGCTAAAAGACCTTTTTTTAACAAATCTTGCACTTCTTCCAGCAAGCCACCTTCAATCATTTGCTCGCAACGGTTTTCAATACGATGATATAAATGAGGCCTAGGCCGAAATAAAAACCAGCAACGAAAGTCATAATTTTGAAGCTTATGACGCCCCTTCCACGATAACTTGCTAACTTTTTCTCCAGTTAAAGTAATGATTTCCAAAGCACGCACAATCTTTTGCTTATCATTTTTTGTAATCCCACTGGCGTAATGCAGGTCTAGCTGTTGAAGGCGAGCATACAAGGCATCGGGACCTAATCTATCATAATCTTCTTCTAAAGCTTGTCTAATTTCAGGAATAGAGGGAGGCCCTAGTGGAGGACCATAGAGCAAAGAATGAATATAAAAGCCCGCACCGCCTACTACAATAGGTACTTTGTCTCTATTGTGGATGCGCTGAAAAGCTTGACGTGCTTCATAGCAAAAATCTACTACATTGAAAGAGTCTGTCAAATGACAAATATCAATAAGGTGATGAGAAATCTGCTGCCGCTCTTCAATGGTAGGCTTAGCTGTGCCAATATCCATTCCTTTGTAGACTTGCATGGAGTCCGCTGAAACGATTTCTCCCTGGATCTTTCTTGCCAGTTGGAGAGCGAAATGAGACTTGCCGCAGCCAGTAGGACCGGCAATGATGATTACGCGCTTTTTATTTTGAGGAAGAGCAGTAGGGAGCTGCTTCTGAGCTTCAATAGCAAAATTTATAAAAATCTGTTCTATTTCTTCTTTTTCTAATGTTCCACAGGCCACTATCAAACACCTAAACTTGGTCAAAGCATTGTTTTCATTGTTATTTAGATTTAACCCTTTTATCCAAAGCGTTAATTTTTAAACTATCTTTTAAATGGTAAAATTAAGCATATAAAAACACCTTTTAAATAATTTCTTCCTCTGGTAATAGAAGCTAAAAAGCTCTCATAGTGTGCGGAGAAGATAGCTGACCACTTCAAAGTCTCGCCATCTTGCTTATTATTTAATTAAAATTTTCTTATTTTCCCTAAGAAGTACTCACGCAGTACTTACGGCTCTCTTCAATTTTATACCTACCTATGTGAGTTATTTTCCAGCTTAAATTCACTCATCCATTCATCTTAAAAAACGTCAAAAGCTTTCTAAAATACAGTTTCTAGTCTTTTAAGATCATCATGCTTTTTTTATATAAGCAAAGGCTGAAGGGTCTAAATGATCTATACACCTTTCTTCTAGCTTCTTTTAGAACGATACCATCAACCGCAGGCACTTTACTTCCTTGCTAGCATAGCGGATTCAAGCGTTGAAGCCATAAGAACATCTGTTACAAGCCTGTTATCTGATATGCAATGAGACTTAATTAAGGAGTAAAGGTTAAAAGATTAAAAAGGAATCGCTTTATTTGAAGCTTGCATATGAAGCCTAAGCTTGGATCATTTTTTTAGATGTCCTTCATTGCAATGATCTTATACCGTTCAAAGAAACTACGTCTATAGAGTCTAAAGAAGGAAACACCTTTCTGAGGGCTCTTTTCCACTAAAAAGAGAATCTTATTAGGTTACGATCACATAAAAAGCTGCTTGAAAGCGTATGATTAAAAAAAAAGATTAAGTACGAGAAAAAGCAATATTTTCTAAATATTTAATCCTTAATAAAAATTACTCAATAATTTCAACCCTAACGCGACGTCCAAGCCGAGCACAAATCATCATGGATATAGTACGTAAGGCTTTAATAGTATTTCCTTTCCTTCCTACAACTTTACCAATATCGTGAGGATTAACCCTCACTTCCACAATCATTCCTCGTTCCCCTTCATAGCAATTAACGTTGACATCATTAGGGGCGTCTACTAAATTTTTTACAATATATTCAACAAATTCTTTCATAGCTCTACAAATGTTTTTTATAGTTTTACAAGCTAGCATTTTTAGCATCAGAAAGAATTTAACTCAAGAAGTATCCAATTAAAGCGCTTATTCTACTCGTCAAAACGTGACGATAAAATAAATCTAAAACGTTGCCTTTTTCCCTTAATCAAAAATCGACCAAGTAATTTTTTTTAATCCTACACTATTTTCTCCTAGAATTTTGTCGGTTGGCATAATAGAGCAATTTAACTTTTGAGCTCTCAATTACTTCTTCAGCAGTAATTAAAGAGCAGGGCTTTTTATGTAGGCGAGCGCGGGGATACGTAAATCTACAACTAGAGGTTTAAATTTTAATAATTTTTCTGCCTCCCCTCCTTCTGCATCTTCCACATGATATTTTAATAACGGGCGTAGTTGCAGATAATTGGCTAATTCTTGTCGATAATTGTCTACACTCAACCGCAATATATGCGGGGCTATCCCTTTGACAAGCTTTCCTGCCTGATCTGTTTTTTCCACCTGTTCATCAAGGATAGCCACAATTTGTCTTTTACCTTTGCTATCTGCAAAAGCCTGGGAGACATCAACACGAGATAGATAAGAATATTCCGAGCAACAATGGGTTGAAAGCAGATCAATTAGATAAAGGGCAAGCTTGCATTTAATTTCTTGGAGAGGTTTTCCCCAACTCAAAGGTGAAGCATCTGTTATTCCTAGGTATATTTCTGGTAGCTTTTTAGGAGTAAAAAAAGGCTTAAAGGGAAAAGTCACACCCTCACGATCAATCACAGTGTTATGATAATCTAACAGATAAGCAAAAGGCTTTCTTAACTCGTAATCCACATAAATAGTCCCTGGAAGAATTTTTTTTACATAGGCATGGGTAATCAAAGGAGAATTTAAAAGTTTTTGCTGAGCTGCTTGGGTATTAAAGCGAAAGATATTGGTTGGCTGATCAATCGATAGATTAAGAAGCTCTGCAAGATAAGCTGTTTTCAGAGGCTCTTTATCAGGAGTCGTTTGCGCAATAGCTACAATGTTATACTGCGAATTATATAAGCGCTGTCTTTTTATATATTTATAATAAATTAAACCCCCAGAAGCAGTTCCGGAGATGGCTAGAGTAAAAAGCATAATCCATAAGCAAGCTGTACGTATGGAAAGCTTCTCTTGTTTTTTTCTCATAAGGGTTTTTAACCTAAAGGAATGAAGAGGGTAGAAGCGTTCTGGTGGTGAGATTACACCCTCTTTTGACAAACATAAAATTCAGGACTATTTTTGCTAGCTCCTCGCTCAGCTAGATCATATCATTTTTTCTCACTTCCTGCAAAGATGCTCTTGCATAAGTAATTAAATGAAAAGATGTAATTAGGTATCCCTAAAAGCTTTAACGCTGCCTACATAAAATAGCATCTCTTCGTTTTCGTTCAAGCGCGAGTATAATTAAGCGATTGAATAGCTCCTCTCCCCCCACTCCATTTAGCTGGCATATCATAGGATAAAGACTAAGGGAAGTAAATCCTGGGATAGGGTTAATTTCGTTTAGCCAAAATTTTTCATTAGCATCAAGAAAAAAATCTACGCGTGCCATTCCTGTCCCTCCAACTGCTTGGTAAGCAGCTGAAGCTAGCTCTATCCCCTCTCTATTTTTTTCGGGTGATAAAAAAGCTTGAGGAATGGTTTTCATACTATTTGCCCCATATTTAGATTCAAAATCGTAAACATGGCCTTGAGAAAGCACTTCACCAGGAGGGAACACTTCTGCATTTTCGTTACCTAAAACTGCAAATTCTATTTCCCTAAAATCTGTAAGCCCTTCCTCTACTATTAATTTAAAGTCATATTGAAAAGCTTCCTGGATAGCAGAATATAAGCTATCAGCATGCGTGACTTTTTGTACGCCGATCGTTGATCCTAAATGCACAGGCTTTATAAAAAGCGGAAAATTTAATTTATTTTGAATCGACTGAATAATTGAGGTACTATCTGTTTTCCACTTTTTATAGGTGATTTCTACAAAAGGCAAGGTAGTTATCTGATGAGCTTGCATAAGATGTTTGGTATGAGCTTTGTCCATAGCGATAGCCGCATAGACATGATCAGGGCCTATATAAGCTTTATCGAGAATTTCAAAAAAACCCTGAATTGTCCCATCTTCTCCATAAGGGCCATGAAAGACAGGCACAAATAAATCGCAATCCATTAATTGGCTAAAAACGCTTGCATCTATACAGGGGGCAGTTTTTACAGCTGCTAGCTCCTGCATGCGCTCTTTAAGAGCCTGCATGTTATTATCTTCTGCAAGCCACTGTCCCTGCTTAGTGACACCAAAATACTGAATCTCATAAAGCTCTGGGGAAACGTATTTGCAAATATGGCTAGCCGATAAGAATGTGATCTCATGCTCTGCTGAGCGCCCTCCAAAAACTATTCCTAATTTAAGCTTACGTGGGGCTTGTTGCTCGAATAGGTCAAGCAACTCGTGAGAAAGCTTAGTAATATCGCCTGCTCCCATAGAAACAACAATATCATGGGGATGAACAAAATCAAAAAGTAGAGGGGCTAGATTTTGCCGCTGCACCGAATGAATTTTTTTTATTCCTTTAGCCTCTACTTCCTTAATAATTTCTGTCGAGGAAACACCCTCTATAGGTGTTTCACCTGCAGCATATATCTCAGTGATAAATATCTCATCCGCTTCATCAAAAACATCTTTGTATAACCCCAAGCAATCTTGAGTACGGGTATAACGATGCGGTTGGAATACAGCAATCAGGCGCCGTCCCCCTGCAGCTTGGCGTATACCTTCTAGGGTGGCTTTTATCTCTGTCGGATGGTGAGCATAGTCATCAAGCACTAAAATATGATGCTTCTCGCCCTTTTTTTCGCAGCGACGCTTAATACCACCGAATGAAAGAAAAGCTGTACGGATTCTATTTTCTGCAATTCCTAAGCTTAAAGCTAATCCTAGCACAGCCGCAGCATTAAGAGCATTATGACGTCCCACCATAGGCAACTGAATAGACGAACAATGACAATCCTTAAAATCCACATCAAAAGAGATGCTCCATCCTTTTTGAGAAAAGTTACTAATTTGTAGCTCACAATGGCTTCCAAATCCATAACTAACGCCCTTAGGCTTTAAAGCTAGAAGCTGTTTATCGTCCCCACACCAAAAAAGATGCTCCGATGTTTCCACTTTGCTTAAAAATTGGCTAAAAGCCTTAATTAAGTTCTCCATCTTGCCAAAGTAATTAAGATGATCGGCATCAATATTAGTGATAATGCCTCCATAAGAATGATACTTAAGAAAGGTGCCATCGCTTTCATCAGCTTCGGCTATAAAATACTTCCCTTCCCCATGCCCAGCATTTGAATTAAAAGAAGAGAGCATTCCTCCCACCGCATAGGAAGGATCCAAGCCTGCTTGCATGATTACCCATGCTAAAAGAGCTGAGGTTGTAGTTTTACCATGCGTTCCAGCAACAGTTAAAGCTTTCTGCTCCTGCATTAAGTATAAAAGTAGGTCAGAACGATGAAGCATTAAGCACCCCTGCTGTAAAGCAGCATAATATTCTGGATTATCAGCCTTAATATCTGAGCTATAGATGACAGCGGCATGAGCAGGAACTTGATGGGCCGCATGGCCGATAGATATTTTAGCTCCATTTTTCGACAATTCTTCCGTTACATAGTTGGCTTGCATGTCGCTGCCTGTTACAACCATCTTCTTTTTTAAAAGAATACGTGCTAAACCGCTCATGCCGATACCACCAATGCCAATAAAATGAAAGTGCTTTACCTCTGAAATCATAGGTGGAGCGCCTCCAAAATAAGCGTATAAAACTCTTTAGGCCGGTGGTCGATCTTGTAATTTTGCATCGCTTGGCTCATCTTTTTCCTTTTTTCGAGGTTAAGAGATTCTATTTCACCCGCTAAATGAAAAGCATTTAATTCCTTTTCTTGGCACCTTAAAGCTCCCCCTACTTTTTCTACTAGAAAAGCCGCATTTTTTTCCTGATGGTTATCGGTAGCATAAGGATAAGGAATTAATATCCCAGGCACTTCAAATTCCATCTGCTCAGCAATGCTACCTGCTCCTGCACGAGTAATGGAGATATCTGCCGCCTGCCATGCTAGCTCCATATGGGTCTCAAAAGGTTTGACACAAGCCTTAATGCCTGCTTTTTGATATTCTTCTCTTAAAAATTGAGAAGTAGAAGCATCGCCTGTTAAATGAATAATCTGCCATTGCTCTTTAGCATGCTTTAAGTGCTGAATCAAAGCTTTGCTAACCAAATTATTCAGATTTAAAGCGCCTTGTGAGCCTCCAAAAGCTAAAATAGTATCTCGCTCTTTCTCTAACCCAAAAAATTCACGTGCCTTAGAGAAAGAACTGCCTTCCTTATAATATTCAAGACGTAATGGCATGCCAACTTCATAGGTTTTCCCCACTAAAAGACTTGCCGTATCAGGAAAATGGATGCCTACAAAGGAAGCATACCTTGCCAAACACCGATTAACTTTTCCGGGAACACTATTAGCTTCATGAAGGATGAAAGGGATTTCTTTAGCTTTTGCAGCTAGAAGCATAGGTAAGGTATAATAGCTCCCAAATCCTACTACCATATCAGGACGGTATTCATTAATGATTTTGCAGCTTTGCTTTATACCCTTTAAAATCTTGTAAGAAGCTTTTAAAGTTTCCCAAGGAGATTTATTTATAAAAGTAGCACACGAGATCGCCTGGTAGCGGAAGAGATCTTTATCAAAATAGGGGTTAATATCAAGATTTCCGCCTACATACAAAAGTTCAAGAGAGCCATCTGCTGCCATAAGCTGCTTGCCTAAAGCAATAGCAGGATAAATATGGCCTCCCGTACCCCCTGCAGTAATAATAATTCTTTTACCCATCTTCCGCTCCTGCCATTAAAGGTGTCTACTATTACAAAACTGGGATTTCTAATTCCAGCGAATGATAAGAAATCTGTTCCAAGGAAGAAGAATGACTTTAAATAGACAAAAATAGAGGCGTTTTCATCTGTATGTTAACCGCTCAGTAATAAACTATATTTTAAAGCAATAAACATATTTTTTTTGTAGGCAAAGAATGACTAAACATTCTCTTACTTCCCTTAAATTAAAAAAATTCAATGAAAAGCAAGATTGCAAAAGATTTATGCCAAGAAATAAATCATTTATACTAAATAGCATCTGCTTAAAAATTATGCCAAAAAATTATAATAGTTGCTTTTTTAAGTTTATTTTTATATGAAAGGTAAAATTATTTTTTACAACCCTCTTGAAAATATATGGAATGGATGTAAAAGGTCATAACTAGCTCTTCCTACGCATTGAAATACAAGCCAACTTAAAAGAAGGATAAACAAATGAATGTAGAGAACGTACACAAGTCTACCCTCTTATCCATTGAAAACACCCCCATTCCTATAGCAAAGAAAAACACTTTTGACCCTTCTAGTCCCTTGGCTACTCTACCTTTAAAAATTTTCAGAAAAATTTTTATTTCTTTCAGCAGTTTAACTGAAGACGAATTAAGAAAAATCCTTGATGCAAGGAGCTGTGCCCGTGTGTTTAAACAACACATGCCTAATAATGTCAAATTTTTGCAGCTTTATCAGCCTAAGAAACTACAATCCTATCTTGACAAGCTTTCAAATTATTTAGATAAAAATCTTTTTTTGATTGATGGTAGTCATAATTTTTTATCGGCAGATAGACTGGAAGAGAACTACACCCACGCTTTAAAACTTGCTATTCATAAAGAAGATCCCGTTCAAACAAGATTATGTATAGAAAAACTAGGCGATATCTATTTAATAAAAGGAACGCAGCAAGCGCTCCTTCAAGCCGCAGGGCTTTATAATTATGCCTTACATGATTCATCTTTAGACAAGAAGAAAAGTATTAAAGAAAAGCTATCAAAAGTCGAAATTTTACTCAGTAAGGCTTGCCAAGGAAAAGCTTTAGAATTGTCCTTAATAGAAGAGCAATTTGAAAGCAATCGCGGAGAATTAAAAAAGTTTAGGCAGGGAATAGAAGAGAAAATTCAAGCTCTCGGCTCAGATCCTTCCTCAGAAGAAGTCAGAGAGCTTTACAGTAAGATTGCCTGGGAGATAAAAGCTTTCTTTAAGAGTCTTGTGGGTCAAGCTCAAGGAGTTTTAGGAGCTGCGCCCTGTGAATTTGCAATGATAGGGTTTGGCTCTTTAGCGAGGGAAGAGATGACCCCCTACTCAGATTTAGAGTTTGGCATTCTTATACAAGAAAATACTTTTGCAAATAAAGATTATTTCAAGCGTCTAACAAATCTTCTTCACTTAAAAGTGATTAACTTAGGCGAAACGATTCTACCTGCTTTAAATATTTCCTGCATAAAAGAGGCTAATTTTTTCGATAGCGTTACTCCTAGAGGTCTTGCCTTTGATGGCGAAGGAGTACAAGGTAAAGGCTGTAAAACCCCTTTTGGCAATCGCCAAACATTTGAGCTTATCCAAACTCCTGAAAAAATGGCACAATACATTTCTAAAAACAAAAAAGGCCAATGGTGGCATGAAAAAGAGCCTCATCTTCCTATGGAATTACTAAGCTTTACTCCTTTGTTAGGAAGTGAGGAGCTAACTAAGCAATATAGGAAAAATGTCCAGGACGAGCTTGAGAAGCCTTGCCAAGAAAGCCTTGCTCTGCGTCAGTATTTAGCCAAGCAGCATCTTGTGCTAGCTGATATGGAAGCTTTTAGTCCAGAAATGGGTGATTTAGACAGGGAGGGCATGCTTTTTAAGGTTAAAAATGATTTTTATCGTTTTCCTCACCTGGCTTTAGATAGATTAGCTCTTCTCAAAAAAGTAATGGCTTCCGATACTTTCACTAGGATTGAGCAGCTAAACAAGCTAGGAATTATAACGGCTGGCGCCGCTAACAAGTTAAAGGATTGGATGAGTATAGCATTATTTATGCGTCTTAAGACTTATTCTCATTATCAAGCTCAAAAAGAGATGATGAACCCTTTGATTAAGCCTTTTGGATTTGATGATTCAGCCCTTA
>NZ_JSDQ01000078.1:0-3747 GCF_000813665.1 Neochlamydia sp. EPS4
ATTAAGAAACAATTGGCTCTAGATCAGGAAACCTTAGAAAAAATTAAAAAAATTTACTGCATCTTTATTCCTTTCTATCAAGCCATGGGAGAGTTTTTAGCAGGCAATGAAAAAACACTTAAATCTTCTGATTTAGAAGATAACTCTCCAAAGACGCAAGGAGAAATACTTCAAAGGCTTTTTCAGCATACAGAAGCAAAAAAACATTTCAAATTAGCAAAAAAAGAAAATTCACATAATGTGGGGGTTTTAAGCGCGCTTAGCATTATTTACCAAGGAGAAGGTAATCTAGAAAAAGCGGCTAAATATAGCGAGAAAGCGCTTGCTATTAACCTCCGTCTTATTAATAAAAGTTTTTTACAAAAGCTAATTCTTTCCCGCCACCTGAGAAAAAATTACCCCAACCAAGACAATTTAGATAAGGCGATAGATTATAGCAGCAAAGCACTTTTCAGCGAATTTAAGGTATTTGGTAAAAATCTTACTGCGCTGGCAAGAGATTACAATAACCTTGGGCAAATCTATAAGGACCAAGGCAATTTAGAAAAAGCAGCTGAGTATGGGGAGGAAGGACTAAGGATTGGCCTTATGCTTCACGTAGAAAATCGTGTAATGGTGGCAACAGTTTACAATAACCTAGGAGCAATCTACAAAGCCCAAGGTAATTTAGACAAGGCAGTAAAATTTATCAACAAAGCGCTTGCTATTGATCTTAAGCTTTTTGGTGAAAATCATTCCTATGTGGCAAGAGATTACAATAACCTAGGACTAATCTACCAAGACCAAGGTAATTTAGAAAAAGCAGCAGAGTACAGCAGTAAAGCGCTTGTCATTAACCTTGAGATCTTTAGTGAAAATCATCCCAAGATAGCAGTCACTTACAATAACCTCGGGCAAATCTATAAAGACCAAGGCAATTTAGAGCAAGCGGCGGAATATACCCACAAAGCGCTTGTCATTATCCTTAAGCTTTTCGGTGAAGATCATCCCAACACGGTAGTTGCTTACAGCAGCCTAGGACAAATCTATGAAGACCAAGGCAATTTGGAACAAGCGGCAGAGTATAGCACCAAAGCACTTGCGATTGGCCTTAAGCTCTTTAGTGAAAATCATCCTAACGTGGCGGTCTTTTACAGCAACCTAGGACAAATCTATGGCAAGCAAGGTAATATAGACAAAGCGGCAGAGTATAGTACCAAAGCGCTTACCATTGAGCTTAAGCTTTTTGGAGAAAATCATTCCACAGTAGCAAGAAATTACTCTAACTTAGGGAGTATCTATCATGCTCAAGGTGATCTAGATAAGGCGGCAGAGTATAGCAACAAAGCGCTTGCCATACACCTTAAGCTTTTTGGTGAAAATCATCCTCGAGTAGCAATTTGTTACAGCAATTTAGGAAAAATCTACCAAGCCCAAGGCAATTTAGACAAAGCAGAAGAGTACAGCAACAAAGCGCTTGCTATTACTCTTAAACTTCATGGAGAAAATCATCCCAGGATGGCAATTTGCTACACCAATTTAGGACACATCTATCGCGAGCAAGGCAATTTAGACAAGGCAAAAGAGTACAGCAACAAAGCGCTTGCTATTACTCTTAAACTTCATGGAGAAAATCATCCCATGGCAGCTAATTGCTACGGCGATTTAGGATTAATCTACAAAGACCAAGGTAATTTAGACAAGGCGGAAGAGTATAGCAACAAAGCGCTTGCCATTCACCTTAAACTTTTCGGAGGAAATAATCTTGACGTAGCAACTGGTTACAATAACTTAGGGCAAATTTACATAGACCAAGGTAATTTAGACAAAGCAGAAGAGTATAGCAATAAAGCACTTGGCATTAATCTCAGGCTTTATGACAAAAATCATCCTAATGTAGCAACTATCTATACCAATCTAGGACACATCTATTACAAGCTAGGCAATTTAGACAAAGCAGAAGAGTATAGCAATAAAGCACTTGGCATTAATCTCAGGCTTTATGACAAAAATCATCCGAGGATAGCAATTTGTTACGGCAACTTAGGGCAAATTTACATAGACCAAGGAAATTTAGACAAGGCAGAAGATTGTAGCAAAAAAGCACTTGCTATTGACCTTAAGCATTTTGGTGAAAATCATCCCACTGTAGCAATTCATCTCGACAACCTAGGGTCAATCTACAAGGACCAAGGCAACTTAGGCAAAGCAGAAGAATATAGCAACAAAGCGCTTATCATTAACCTTAAGTTATTTGGTGAAAACCATCCTAAGGCAGCTACTTGCTATAGCAATTTAGGACAAATTTACCAAGCTCAAGGCAATTTAGACAAAGCGGCAGATTATAGCACAAAAGCCCTTGCCATTGATCTTATGCTTTTTGGTGAGAACAATCCCATAGTGGCAAGAGATTATAATAACTTAGGACTAATCTACCAAGCTCAAGTCAATTTAGACAAGGCAGAAGAGTATAGCAACAAAGCGCTTATCATTAATCTTAAGCTTTTTGGTGAAAAGCATCCTACTGTGGCAATTCGTTACAACAACCTAGGACTAATCTACAAAGACCAAGGCAATTTAAAACAAGCGGCCGAGTATAGCAGCAAAGCGCTGGCCACTGGCCTGAATGTTTTGGGTGAAATTCATCCTGAAGTAGCAATTTATTACATCAATCTAGGACAAATTTACCTAGACCAAGGAAATTTAGACAAGGCAGAAGATTGTAGCAAAAAAGCGCTTGCTATTGACCTTAAGCTTTTTGGGGGTAATCATCATCATACGGCAGTTTGTTATAACAACTTAGCATCCATCTATCAAGCTCAAGGCAATTTAGATAAAGCGGCCGAGTGTAGCAACAAAGCGCTTATCATTGATCTTAAGCTTTTTGGTGAAAATCATCCTACTGTGGCAACCTCTTACAATAATTTAGGCCAACTTTATCAAGAGCAAGGCAATTTAGACGAGGCAGCAAAGTGTATTCATAAAGCACTTGCGATTAGCCTTAAGCTTTCTGGTAAAAATCATCCCGCTGTGGCAAGAGATCACAATAATTTGGGCATCATCTACAAGGAGCAAGGTAATTCAGAACAGGCGGTTGAATATGCTAAGAAAGCTCTTGACATTGACCTTAAGCTTTTTGGTGAAAATCATCCTATGGTAGCAACCTTTTGCAATAATTTGGGCATCATTTACAAGGAGCAAGGTAATTCAGAACAGGCGGTTGAATATACTAAGAAAGCACTCGAAATTAACATTAGACGGTACGGCATAAAACATCCTACCGTAGCATTAGGTTATGATAACGTAGGGTCAATTTACCAAGAACAAGGAAATTTAGAGGAAGCAGCTAATTTTATCAATCAAGCGCTCAAAATCAATATTAAGCTATTAGGTGAGGATAATCTCACTGTATTGCTTCTTTATCACAAGCTGGCACAAATCTACAAAGCGCAAGGAAATTCCAAAAAGGCAGCTGAATATGCAAAAAAAGCGCGTGGCATTAAGCTTAAGCTATAGCGGAAAAATCACCAAAATGGCGGTTCCACTCCTGTGAAATATTTAAGATAATCCCTAAGCCTAAAATAGACCTCTTTCGAAAATGGAATAAAATGTAAATTTTAGTAAAATGGTGACTCAACATTTAAAGGAGGCACCATGAAATTTGATAAGATAGAGAAATTAGATGATGAACGATTTCGCAGATTGACAGGGGTAAAGCGTGGTACTTTTGATAAGATGGCGCAAATTTTACAGCAAGCCGATGCGGTC
>NZ_JSDQ01000079.1:0-9240 GCF_000813665.1 Neochlamydia sp. EPS4
GGGGCGTAAAGAGCTTTTGAAAAGCGATACGGAATATGAGGTTATTTTAATTGATGCTACAGAAACGCCTATTGAGCGCCCTAAAAAAAACAAAAGCGCTATTATTCAGGGAAAAAGAAAAAACATACCCTAAAGACCCAAGTTGTAGTCGATAAGAAGAGTAAAAAAGTAATTTGCACCACATTTGGCAATGGCAAAAAGCATGATTTTAGGCTATTCAAAGAATCTCAGCTTAAAGTCAATCCACAAATAAGAGTGCTAACCGATTCAGGATATCAAGGATTAACAAAGCTACATGCCCAAACCCAAGACCTAAGAAAAAAAGTAAGGAGAAGCCTTTAACTCAAGAGGATAAAAGAACAAACCAAAGTTTATCCAGAGAAAGAGTTGCCAATGAAAACGTCATTGGCCTCCTTAAGCGATTTAAAATTATAGCCGATCGCTACAGAAATAGACGTAAAAGATTTGCACTTCGCTTCAACTTGATTGCAGCAATCTATAACTGGGAATTAAATACGTGAGTTTCGAAAGAGGTCTAATATTAGCCACCCGACTTTGACAGTTGCATACATTCTAAACACTTAAGCGTCTAACAATCAAAAGCTTTTAACTTATAATGTTGTGCATGGAAATACTGTTGAACTTCTAATTAAAAGCTGATATAAAGCAGTGCATGTATGTAAGAATGAAGACATCTAAAAAAGCAAAATACCCCACTTTGCAAATTGTTGAAGGTGTAAGGGAAGGCAAAAAGGTAAAGCAGCGCACGATCGCCCATTTAGGAGTGATCAAAAACCAACAAGATTTACAGCGACTTAAAAATCTAGCGGATAAGCTTATTCAGCGATTAGAAAAAGAAGGCCTTGAAATTGATCCTAAAGTAGAAGTTAAAGAATTAAAACATAAAAAAACTATATATGATGGTTTTGGATTAGTTCTAGATCGACTGATGGACCTAACAGGTTTTAATAAGATCATCCAGTCAGCTGGGCGAAAGCAACATTTTAGTCTAGAGGAAAGCATTAAGTTCATGCTGGTGCAAAGATTTGATTTACCCAGCAGTAAGCGAAGAACTTATGAACGCCAAGAAGAGCATGGTTTTCAAGGAATTGATTTACAGCATCTTTATCGCTCAATGGATGCTATCGCCTCTTTAGATGAAGCTATTCAAAAACAGGCTTTTGAAACAGCTTGTAATATTTCAGGCTTAGTAGACTGCTTTTTCTTTAACGTAACCACTCTTTACTTTGAGAGCGTACAACAAGATGACATCAGGGATTTTGGGTTTAGTAAAGATCAAAAATATCATAGGGTGCAGATAGTGTTTGCTTTAGTAGTTAATGTCCATGGAATACCAGTTGCCTATGAAATTTTTAAAGGAAACCTAGCAGAAACCAAAACCATGCTTCCCGTTTTAAATAAGCTAAGAGAACGGTTTTCCATCAATCATGTCACGGTGGTGTGTGATCGTGGCTTGGCAAGTAAGCTTAACATAGAAGCACTTCAGAATGCTAACTTTCATTTTGTAATAGCCACCAAATTGCGCTCGATGCCCAAGAAATTAAAAGTGAACGACCTATCGAATTATGTAGCTTTACCTAATCAAGCAAATATTGCAGAAGAAGATAGAGTTCTTTTCCGCACGTTACCCCACCCTCAATATGCAGATACCCTGCTAATCGTCACTTATAGCCCTAGACGGGCTAAAAAAGACAAAGAAGATAGAGAGCGGTTAATTGAAAAATTAAAAAGAAAGCTTTCTAATTCCTCAGACAAAGGCTCTATAAAAAAGCTAATCAATAACGCAGAGTATAAAAAATATGCGAATATACAAGCAGACGCTTTGTTTATGTTAAATGAGCAAGCAATCGAGGAAGATGCTAAATGGGATGGCTTTCATGGCATTGCCGTGTCCAATAGCGCAGAAATTAGTGTAGAGCAAGCTTTAGCTCGCTACCAGGATCTGTGGCACGTAGAAGAAGCATTCCGAGTGGCTAAATCTACGCTTAAAACCCGCCCTATTTTTCATTGGGCTCCTCGTCGAATAAAAGCCCATCTATTGTTATGTCTTATAAACTTATTTCTCGAAAGATTTTTAGAGTCATTGCTTCGCCAAAATAATGTCTATCTTACTCCCGATCGCATTAGGCATGCATTAGCTCAGGTGCACACAACCATTTTTGAGGATAGATCCACAAAAAGAGAAGGTGCCATGCAATCGCTTCTTTGCCAAGATGCTCAAGCAATTTTCCAGGTGCTGGGAATACCCACTCAAAGAAATACTACGTTTCAATCTCAATGTTGTGCCTGAATTTTTTAATGTAAGTCTTTAACCATTATCTAGTTATAAAACAACTGTCAAAGCCGGGAGATTAAAAGCCATGGGCTAAAATATGGTAAAGAAATTGAAGTAGTAAAAAGACCACCAAGCAGAATGCGTTTCTATGATGAAAACTGGAATGCCGTTTACATTCCTTTACAAAGAGAATTTAGTATTTTACCAAAAAGGTGGATAGTAGAGAGAACTTTAGCATGGATAAACAAATGCCGGAGATTGTCAAAGGATTATGAATATTTACCTACAACTTCACAAGCTATGATTTACACTTCAATGGCTAGGCTTATGTTAAGGAGAGAATAGGTTTCGGGACACCTTCTTAAATATTTCAAAGGATGTAAAGCCCCAGCTGGGTGATTTTTCCACTATAGCTTAAGCTTAATGCCCCGCGCTTTTATTTGTATATTCAGCTGCCTTTTTTAAATTTCCTTGTGCTTTGTATATTCGTGCTAGCTTGCGGTAAAGAAGCACTATATTGAGATGTTTATCACCCCATAGCTTAATATTGATTTTGAGCGCTTGATTGATGAACTTAGCCGCTTCCTCTAAATTTCCTTGTTTTTGGTAGATTGCCCCTAGGTCATCATAACCTAATGCAACGGTGGGATGATTTATGCCGTAGCATCTAATATTAATTTCGAGTGCTTTTTTAATATATTTAGCCGCCTTTACTAACTTGCCCTGACTGTGGTAAATTTGGCCTAAATTATTTGTAAGAGGTTGCCACAGTAGGATGGTTTTCACCAAAAAGCTTACGGCCAATGGCAAGGGCTTTGTTAGTATATTCTACCGCCTGTATTAAATTGCCTTGCTCTTTGTAAATTTGACCTAAACTATTATAAGAGGTTGCCACCGTAGGATGATTTTCGCCAAAAAGCTTAAGGTTAATAGCAAGCGCTTTGTGAATAAACTCTGCCGCCTCATCTGGATTGCCTTGTCTTTGATAAATGCTTGCCAAGGAGTTGTAAATTATAGCTACGCTGGAATGATTTTCACCAAAAAGCTTAAGGCCAATGGTGAGGGCTTTCTTAGTATATTCAGCCGCCTGTACCAAATTGCCTTGTTCTTGGTAGATTGTTCCTAAATTGTTGTAATCCCTTGCCACATCAGGATGATTTTCACCAAAAATCTTAAAGTTAATGGTTAAGGCATTCTTGGCACACTCAATAGCTTTTTCTAAATTCTCTTGATTCCTATAAATTATTCCTAGTTTATTATAATCTCTTGCCACATTTGGATGATTTTCACCAAAAAGCTCGCGGTCAATGTCTAAGGCTTGATTGGTACACTTAGCTGCTTTCACTAGTTTTCCTTGTTCTTTGTAAAGCGTTCCTAAATTAATGTAGTAACTTGCCACATCTGGATGCTTTTCACCAAAAATTTTAAGGGCAATCGCTAGCGCTTTCTTGACATACTTAGCTGCCTTCACCAATTTTCCTTGGCTTTCGTAAAGCATTCCTAAATTGTTGTAATCTTTTGCTACATTAGAATGATTTTCCCTGAAAATTTCAAGGTCAATGGCAAGCGCTTTCTTAAAATGCTCAGCTGCCAGTTTCGCCTTGTCTTGTTTTAGGTTGATCAGTGCCAAATTTGTGTAGTTTTTTGCCACGGTGGGATGATTTTCACCAAAAATTTTAAGATCTATGGCGAGTGCTTTCTCGATGTAATCAGCCGCCTTCTCTATCTTTTCTATATTTTTTTGCTCTTGGTAAACCATTGCTAGGTTGTTGTAATTTCTTGTCACCTTAGGATGATTTTCACCAAAAATCTTAAGGTCTATGGCGAGTGCTTTCTCCATGTAATCAGCCGCCTGAACTAAATCTTTTTGCTCAAGCCAAATTGATCCTAAGTTATTATAGCAAATTGCTACCATGGGATGAAATTCACTAAAAAGCTTATGAGTAATACTAAGTGCTTTTTGAGTATATATGGTGGCCTGTTCTAAATTTCCTCGAGATTTATAAATCTGTCCTAGATTACTGTACTGCATTGCCACCGTAGGAACATCTTCACCAAAAAGCTTACGGTCGATATCGATAGCTTTCTGAGTATATATGGCCGCCTGATCTAAATTCCCTTGTAAATGGTAGAGGGTTCCCAGATTGTTATAATCTCTTGCTGTAGTGATATGAATTTCTCCAAAAAATTTATGGTCAATTTCGAATGCTTTTTGAGCATATATAATAGACTTATCTACATTTCCTTGATCTTGGTAGATAGTTCCTAGGTTGTTGTAAATCGCTGCTACGATGGGATGCTTTTCTCCTAAAAGCTTAATATCAATATCGAGTGCTTTCTTGATGTAATCAGACGCCTTTTTTAAATTACCTTGAGATTGGTAAATAAGCCCCATAGCATGTAGTGCACTTGAATTTTCTGGATTATTTTTGATCGCGGAGCTGTATAAATCTTTGGCTTTTTGATGTAGATGGAGCCTTAAAGCTATATCTCCTTGAGTTTGTAGTGAGTTATCCTCTAAATCTGATAATTTAAGGCTTTCTTCATGACCTCCTAGAAAATTTTGCACAGTTTGATAGAAAGGAATAAAGATTTGGTAAATTTTTTCTATCTTTTCCAGAGCTTCATCATCTAAAGCAAACTGTTTTTTAATAAGGTTTGAATCATCAAACCGAAAGGGTTTAATCAGAGGGTTCATCATCTCTTGTTGAGCTTGATAATGAGAATAAGTCTTAAGGCGCATAAGTAGCGCTATGCTCATCCATTCGTTTAATTTCTTTGCTGCATTATTTGTTAGAATGTCTTTCTTTTTTAATTGCTCAATTCTAGAGAACGTATCGGAGACCACTATTTTTTTAAGAAGAGCCAGGCGATCTAAAGCCAAATGAGGAAAGCGATAAAAATCATTTTTAACTTTAAAAAGCATGCCTTGCCTTTCTAAGTTGTGCATGCCTGGATAAAAGGTTATCATATCCGCTTTCAACAAATGATGTTTGGCTAAGTACTGGCGCAGATTAAAGCCTTCTGAATACGAGATCTTTAGTTGCTCTTGGATTTTATTACTATATTGCTTAGTTAATTCATGATTACCTAGCATATGAGTAAAGGTTAAAAGCTCCAAGGGAAGATGCTGCTCTTTTTTATGCCACCACTGGCCTTTTTCATCTTTGCCAATATATTGCGCCATTTTTTCAGGAGTTTGAATAAGCTCAAATGTTTGGCGATTACCAAAAGGAGTTTTACAGCCTTTTCCTTCCACTCCTTCACCATCAAAGGCAAAACCTCTGGGTGTAACGCTATCGAAAAAGTTAGCCTCCTTTATGCAGGGAATATTTAAAGCAGGTAGGATAGTCTCGCCTAGGTTAATCACTTTTAAGTGAAGAAGAGTTGTTAGACGTCTGAAATAATCTCTGTTTCCAAAAGTGTCTTCTTGCATAAGGATGCCAAACTCTAAATCTGAGTAAGGTGTCATCTCTTCCCTCGCTAAAGAACCAAAGCCTATCATTGCATATTCGCAGGGAGCAGCTTCTAAAACCTCTTGAGCTTGATCTACAAGGCTTTTAAAAAAATTTTTTATCCACAAGGCAATCTCGCTGTAAAGCTCTCTGACTTCTTCTGGTGAAGGGTTTGGACGGATAAGTTGAATTTTCTCTTCTATTTCCTGCCTAAACTTTTTTAACTCTCCGCGATTGTCCTCAAATTGCTTTCTAGTTATAGAAAGATCTAAAGGTTTTCCTTCGCAGAGCTCGACGAGCGAGCCTTCAACTTTTGATAACTTTCCTTTAATACTTTCTCGTTGGTCTAAAGGTGAATCATGTAAGGCATAATTATAAAGCCCTGCGGCTTGAAGGAGTGTTTGCTGCGTTCCTTTTATTAGATAGATATCGCCTAGTTTTTCTATACATAATCTTGTCTGAACAGGATCTTCTTTTTGGATAGCAAGTTTTAAAGCGTGGGTGTAGTTCTCTTCCAGCCTATCTGCCGATAAAAGATTATGACTACCATCAATCGAAAAAGGGGTTTGATTTAAATGACTTGAAAGCTTATCAAGGTAGGACTGTAGTCTTTTAGGTTGATAGAGCTGCAAAAATTTGACGTTATTAGGCATATACTGTTTAAATACTCGAGCACAACTTCTCACATCAAGGATTTTTGTTAATTCGTCTTCACTTAAATTATTAAAAGAAAGAAAAATTTTTTGGAAAATTTTTAAAGGTAGAGTTGCCAAAGGATTAGATGGGTCAAAAGTATTATTTTTTGCTATAAGAAGAGAGTTAGTGTTGATGGGTAATATGATAGAGCTGTGCGTATTCTCTAAATTCATTCGCTTGTCCTTCTTTTAGGCTGGTTTACATTTCAAGGGGATAGAGAGTTGTTTATAATCCTATTACACCCTTACATTTTTAAGAAGGGTGAAAAAAATTATTTTTCATTTTTTATATAAAAGTAAAATTAAAAAGGCAATTTTTATATTTTTAAAATATAAATGACTAAGTAAGAGATGCTTAAAAAAGATTGTTTATTTTTATCCTGGATAGAGCTTAAAAATGTAAGCGGTCATGGGATATAAAAGATTTCTTATATAACAGAAGGTATGGGTTGCTTGGTACGAGCGGTATGGATAGCATCTACTAGAAAATCTAGAATAGATTTTCCTTGTCGATAAAGAGTTTTGATACAGCTATGCAGCGCTCCCCTCCACCTTTTGCGATAGGTAGACTGGTTATCTAGACATAACTTACGTACAATGACTAGATTTTTTAAAGATTCTTCGGCAGCATTATTGATCATAGGAATAGCAGGATCTTTCAAGTAAGCATGGAAATGTTTGATCTGCTTTAAAAGCTTTTGGCAAAACTTCCGCAATTTCTTGGTGCTACTCCAGCACCCCCAGTTCTTGCAATTCTTCTTGTATATAACGCCAGTTAAGATACCCATACTGCTGCCAAGTAGACTGGCTGATTAGTCCTTTTCTATGGGATGTTTATCTTTAAAAAGCTCTTGCAAGGTATCATATAGGTTTCCTAAACGCTGGGTATCTTCTAAAGATATATTGGGCTGTTCTACTTGCCCTTGTATGTTAGGGAGTAGATGAGCTAAACAATATTGTTTGATCTTTACCTTAATTTGATGAATAGCTAGACCTCGATCACTCACTAAGCAATGAATCTGCTGACCGACTAGCGCCTTTAGAGTAGTGCCATTTTGATAGGGGTCTTAATGCATAAGCAATCACATTTCCTACACGTAGTACTAGCAAATGTTCGTTAGTGGCAGCATGGCGCCAACTCGTCTCATCTATATGCAAAGGCTGCTGTGTGGTAAAAACTGCTTTAACGAGTGTCTCATAAGACGAAAAAAGTAAGGCAGCGGTGCGAGCTTTAACTTTAGAAATAAGGCCTGGCTTAAAGCTATGTTAGGCAATAAAGCCCTAATCATGGTGCGCACGGCCTGGGGGCTTTAGGCGTGTTGTCCCATCAGCAGATTAATAGAACTTTCCAATCTTAAAACCAAGCAAGAATTGCTCATTTTCTTTAAGTTCAGGCCGTGTTTCTAGATGACAGCAAGGGCATCTGCTCGTTACTAAATCTATTTGATGCATTAAAGGTTTAATTTCAGGAAGCTCGATCTGCTGCCATGGAAAAAATCTTATCAGTGGCATGCATAGCAGAGTGGCAATGTGGGCAAGCTTTTAGGCAACGCACCTCATGCAAGGTAACCGCACTAGCAGGTAGCAGTTGACGGCTAGCACCAGGATGATAAGGTCGATTTTCTACTTTTGGAGTAATTGGACGATTAGCTTTATGATCAATGGATGGCTGCTTGGAGCTATTCTTGGAATTTTGATTAAGCTTAAGCCTCAAGCTGGGCAATGCGCGCTTCAAGCTTATTGATTATCTTTTCCAATCTATTTATCACTGCTTTTAACTGCACATTTTCAGCTCGAAGCTGAGCATTTTCAGCCCTTAGTTCTGCATTCTCTTTAAATAGCTGCTCGTATGAAGGTTGCATGCTACTCAACATATGATTAAGTAAATATAAACTCTAGAATTAGTTCTACTCATCAGAAAATAATTGATAAACTCCATGGCCGCTTACTTAAAAACAAACAATCTTTTTTAAGCCACTCTTATTTAGTCTTTTATATTTTAAAAATATAAAAATCAACTTTTTAATTTTATTTTTATATAAAAAATGAAAAATAATTTTTTTTCGCCCTTCTTAAAAATGTAAGGGTGTAATAGGATTATAAACAACTCTCTATCCCCTTGAAATGTAAGCCAGCCTAAAAGAAGGACAAGCGAATGAATTTAGAGAATACGCACAGCTCTACCATATTACCCACTAACACTAACTCTCTTCTTATAGCAAAAAATAATACTTTTAACCCTTCTAGTCCCTTGGCTACCCTACCTTTAAAAATTTTCAAAAAAATTTTTATTTCTTTCAGCAGTTTAACTGAAGGCGAATTAAGAAAGATCCTTGATGCGAGAAGTTGTGCTCGAGGGTTTAAACAACACATGCCTAATAACGTCAAATTTTTGCAACTTTATCAACCCGAGAAACTACAATCCTATTTTGACAAACTTTCAAGCCATTTAAATAAAAATCCTTTTTCGATTGATAGTAGTCATAATTTTTTATCTGTAGATAGAGTCGAAGAGCACTACACCCATACTTTAAAACTTGCTATCCAAGAAGAAGATCCTCTTCAGATAAGAGTATGCATAGAAAAACTAGGCGATATCCATCTAATAAAAGGAACACCTCAAACGCTTCTTCAAGCCGCAGGGTTTTATAATTATGCCTTACATGATTCATCTTTAGACGAACAAGAAAGTATTAAAGGAAAGTTATCAAAAGTCGAAATTTTGCTTAGTAAGGCTTGCAAAGGAAAACCTCTAGATATTTCTATAACCAAAAAGCAATTTGAAAATAATCGT
>NZ_JSDQ01000080.1:0-12608 GCF_000813665.1 Neochlamydia sp. EPS4
ACTTTTGCAAATAGAGATTATTTCAAGCGCCTAACAAATCTTCTTCACTTAAAAGTGATTAACTTAGGCGAAACGATTCTACCTGCTTTAAATATTCCCTGCATAAAAGAGGCTAATTTTTTCGATAGCGTTACTCCTAGAGGCCTTGCCTTTGATGGTGAAGGAGCAGAAGGAAAAGGCTGTAAAACTCCCTTTGGCAATCGACAAACATTTGAGCTTATCCAAACTCCTGAAAAGATGGCGCAATATATTGGCAAAGATGAAAAAGGCCAGTGGTGGCATAAAAAAGAGCAGCATCTACCCCTGGAATTACTAAACTTTACTCATTTGGTAGGAAGTGAGGAGCTAACTGAGCACTATAGGAAAAATGTTCAGGACGAGCTTGAGAAGCCTTGCCGTAAAGGCTTTGATCTGCGTCGATATCTAGCCAAGCATCACCTAGTTCAAGAAGACATGGAAACTTTTAATCCTGGAATGGGCCTCCTAGAAAGGCAGGGTATGCTTTTTAAAGTTAAAAATGATTTTTACCGCTTTCCTCATCTGGCTTTAGACCGGTTAGCCCTTCTTAAAAGAGTCGCAGCTTCCGATGCCTTTACTAGGATTAATAAGCTAAGTGAGCTAGGGGTTATAACGGAGAGCGCTGCTGAAAAGCTAAAGGATTGGAGGAGTATAGCGCTATTTATGCGCCTTAAAACCTATTCACATTATCAAGCGCAACAAGAGATGATGAATCCGCTGATTAAACCCTTTGGCTTCGATGATTCAGGCTTTATTAAAAAGCAGTTTGCTTTAGATCAAGAAGTGTTGGAAAAGATAAAAAAGATTTACCGTATCTTTATTCCTTTTTATCAAGTTATGCAAGAATTTTTAGGAGGCCACGAAGACAGGCTTAAATCTTCTGACTTGGAGGATAACTCGTTGCAGGCTCAAGGCAATATAGCTCTAAGGCTTTTCCAACATAAAGAGGCAAAAAAATGTTACAAGTCTGCATTAATGATAGAGCCAGGAAATACAGAAGTACTAACTGCTCTTGGAGTGATTTACAAGACTCAAGGAAATTTAGCTAAGGCGGCCTATTTTTTTGAAGAAGCTCTTAAAATTGACTTTAAGTTATATGGCAAAAATCATTCAAAAGTAGAAAGAAATTACACTCATTTAGGAATGATTTACCATTCTCAAGGAAATTTAGAGAAAGCAAATGAATGCGCTCATAAAGCACTTAAAATTGCAACTAAGGTTTATAATATAAAACATCCTGCTTGGGCCATACTTTATAGTAATCTTGGGGAAATTTATCGTGACCAAGGAAATCTAAAGCGGGCGTCTGATTACGTCAGCCTAGCACTCAAAATTGACAGCAGACTTCATACTATAGATTCGCCGCACGTTGCAATGGATTATCATAATTTGGGAACAATTCATCAATCACAGGGAAATATAGCAGAAGCAGATAAATACATTAATCAAGCCCTTCAAAATAACATTAAATTTTATGGTAGAAATCATCCTAATGTAGCAACAATTTACAACACTTTAGCAACAGCTTACCGTGATCAAATGGATTTGCAGAAGGCGTCCGAATGTGCTAAGAAATCTCTTGAAATTAATATTAAGCTTTTTGGGGAACGTCACCCCACTGTAGCTTCTAACTACCACAGTCTAGGAATAATTTACCAAGAAGGAGGGGATGTAAAGAAAGCGGCTAAATATATCACCAAAGCTGTTTCCATTGGACTTAACCTCCAGGATAAGAATCATCCAATATTGGCAACAATCTATAGTGGACTGGGAATAAATTACCAAGCTCAAGGAAAGGTAAGCAAAGCAGTTAAATATGCCGAAAGAGCACTTAAAATTGCTCTCGACCATTATGGTGAAAATCATCTCGAAGTGGTAATATGTTATAGTAATCTTAGACAAGTTCACCAAGAACAAGGAAATCTAGATAAAGCAAGGGAGTATGCCAAAAGAGCACTTGAAATTGCTCTTAACAATTATGGTGAAAATCATTCTGAAGTGGCAACATGTTATAGTAACCTTGCGCAAGTCTACCAAGAACAAGGAAATCTAGAAGAGGCTATTAAATATGCCAAGCAAGCACTCCAAATTGACGAACAGATTTTTGGTGAAAATCATTTCAAAGTAGCTCCGAACTATAATAACTTGGGAACAATTCATATAGAGCAAAACAATTTGAACAAGGCTTTCAACTACTTTAATCAAGCTCTCCAAATTTACAGAGAAGTTGTTGGCGAAAATCATCCACACGTAGCAGGCAGTTACAATAATTTAGGAATAGTTTACAAAAAACAAGGCAATTTCAAAAAAGCGGCTAAGTACAGCAATAAAGCGCTTAACATTAACCTTAAGTTTTTTGGAGAAAATCATCCAAACATGGTAATAAACTACAATAACTTGGGAATGATATACCAACGGCAAGGTAATTTAGAGAAGGCAGCGGAGTACACTACTAAATCTCTCCCCATTGGCGCCAAGGTATATAACGAAAATCATCCTAGCCTAGCACTATGCCACACCAATCTCGGAATGATTTACCAAGAGCAAGGCGATTTGGAACAGGCGGCTAAGTATATTAAAAAATCACTCGAAATAAATATTAGGCATTGGGGCATAAATCATCCCACCGTGGCATTAGGTTATAATGAACTAGGGTCAATCTACCAAAAACAAGGAAATTTAGAGGAAGCAGCTAAGTGCATCAATCAAGCACTCAAAATTAATATTAAGCTATTAGGTGAAGATAATCTCAAAGTAAGGCGTCTTTACAGCAAGCTGGCACAAATCTACAAAGCACAAGGAAATTCAAAAAAGGCAACTGAATATACAAAAAAAGCGCGAGGCATTAAGCTTAAGCCGTAAAAAAAATCATATCCACGAGTCTTCAAATCTTTTGAAATTTTTAAGATAAGCTTTACCCCCCCCTAATATTAGCTATCTGAGAGCTTTTACAAAAGTGTTATTCGACCTCAAATGTATACGAAAGTTGTAAGCAATACCATTCAAACAAGCTAATGCAAGTAAACCTTAAATGAGACCAAACAAATGAATTTAGAAAGCTCTTCTATTACTCCCTTCATATTTACTGCGTTTAAGGAACTAGCAGAAGAAAAGCCTTACCTGAAGCTAGGCCCCTATATAGAGATAAGCTTAAAGATTTTTAAGGAACTGGGACAGCCAGATTTATCTAATGCACGAGGTGTTAGTAAAGAATGGAAGCAACTAATTGAACAAACTAAGGAGTGGAAAGAGCTTGATTCAAGAAAAATTGAACATAACGTACTCAATGAAAGTCAAAACACATGCGATAAACCATCTGTTTTAGGCGCTTCTTCTAATCAATGGAATCACCATCAAATAGCCAAATCTTTGTGGCATAACCCCACTGCTATTATTGACGATTCAATCGTAGCCAAAGTAAATGCTGCTGCCGACTATCTGGGTAAAGAAGGCTTTAAATTAAAAGGTGTGCCAAGTGACGGTGACTGCTTTTTCAGCGCTTTTTTAGGAAGCTATAACTGCCTTTCTAGGAAAATACCTTTGCTAGATGAGAACCCTAATAAAGTTTTTTATTTAAGGCAAGTGCTCTCAGACATGATTAAATACAAGAACAATGGAAAAGCTGAAAAAATAAAAGAAAAAAGGATGTGGATAAGTGGATTGGGCGAAGGAGACCTATTAGCTACCGCTTTATCTATCCCTATAAGATTAATAATAGTTAACGAAGAACAGCTGGCTTGCGGTATTCATGATAGGCTAATTTTTCCTAAAGCAAGCTCATCTATGGAAGATAATTCCCAAGAATGGAAAACTATTTCTCTGGAAGAAAGACCTGAAGAATATATTCTTATTGTCGATCTAGGTGGCCATTTCATTTAAGCACAAAAGCTTGTAGGGCAAGATAGACCTCTCTTATTAAATCAAACACCTTCCCTTACTGACCATTTTAGCCAAAGCCGTTATCTTTATCCTCATGATAAAGCTAGCAAGGTAACTGAAACAGATGAAAATAAAAGATTTTTAACAACCAGACAAAATCTTAACAAGAGAGATAAAAATGATACATTCGACCCATCTATCCTCTAACTACCCTACCTTTAGAAATTTTCCAACAAATTTTTTATTCTTTTAGCAAATTAACTGAAGGCGAATTAAGAAAAATCCTTGATGTAAGAAGTTGTGCTCGAGTGTTTACACAACACATGCCTAATAACGTCAAATTTTTGCAGCTCTATCAACCTGAGAAGGTACAATCCTATCTTGATAAGCTTTCAAATTATTTAGATAAAACCCTGTCTTCTAGTGGCGAGAACAATACATTTTTATCAGTAGATAGATTAGAAGAAGATTACACCCATGTCCTAAAACTTGCTATTCAAAAAGAAGATCCTATCCAGATAAGATTATGCATAGAAAAATTAGGTGATATCTATTTAATAAAAGGAACGACGCAAACGCTCCTTCAAGCTGCAGGGCTTTATAATTACGCGCTGCATGATTCAACTTCAGAAGAACAAGCAATTATTAAAGAAAAGCTATCAAAAGTCGAAATTTTGCTTAGCAAGGCTTGCAAAGGAGAACCTGTAGATATTCTTATAATCAAAAAGCAATTTGAAAATAATCGCGAAGGATTAAAAAAGTTTAGGGATGAAATAGAAAAGAAAATTCAAACTCTCGGCTCTGATCCTTCATCTGAGGAAGTCCGAGAGCTATTTGGTGAGATTACTCAACAGATAAAAATTCTTTTTAGATACCTTACAATACAAGTTTTTGACAATTTAGGGCCTCCTCCATGTGAATATGCCATGTTAGGGTTTGGTTCTCTAGCCAGAGAAGAGATGACCCCCTACTCCGATTTAGAGTTTGGTATTCTTATACAAGAAGATACTGGAGAAAATAGAGAATATTTTAAGTGTTTTACAACCCTTCTTCATTTAAAAGTCATCAATTTAGGAGAAACTATCCTGCCTGCTTTGGATATTCCTTGCATAAGAAAGGCTAATTTCTTCGATAGCGTTACACCCAGAGGCTTTGCCTTCGATGGGGAAGGAGTACAAGGTAAAGGCTGTAAAACGCCTTTTGGAAATCGCCAGACATTTGAGCTTATTCAAACTCCTGAAAAAATGGCGCAATATGTTGGTAAGGATGAAAAAGGGAAATGGTGGCATGAGAAAGAGCCTCATCTTCCCATGGAATTGCTAACTTTTACTCATCTGTTAGGCAATCTTGCATTAACTAAGGAATATAGGGAGGCCCTCAAAAAAAACTTGATATTCATTGCCAAGAAGGCTTCTCTCTTCGCCAATACTTAGCCAAGCAACACCTTGTGCTAGATGATATGATAGCCTTTAACCCAGGAATGGCTGATTTACAAAAGGAGGGTATGCTTTTCCAAGTTAAAAATGATTTTTATCGTTTTCCTCACCTGCTTTAGATAGATTAGCTCTTCTTAAGAATGTAGAGGCCTCAGACACCTTTACTAGAATTGATAAACTAAACATGCTAGGAGTTGTAGCAGATAGCGCAGCTGATAAGTTAGAAGATTGGATGAGTATAGCGTTATTTATGCGCCTTAAAACTTACTCTTATTATCAAGCGCAACAGCATATGATGAATCCTTTGATTAAGCCTTTTGGATTTGATGATCCCGACCTTATTAAAAAGCAGTTTGCTTTAGAGCAGGAAGCCCTACAAAAAATAAAAAAGATTTATTGTATCTTCATTCCTTTTCATCAAGCTATTCAAGAATTTTTAATAGGCGATGAAAACAGGCTTAAATCCTCTGATTTAGAAGACAACTCACCTGAGACGCAAGGAAATATAGCCCGCAGGCTTTTTCAATATAAAAAAGCAGAAGAATGGTATCTTTTAGCAGAAAAAGATAAACCAAATAATGCGAAGGTTTTAAATGCCCTGGGAATCATTTACCTCGAGCAAGGCAATTTAGACAGAGCGGTAGAATATGGCAGTAAAGCTCTTGCCATTAACCGTGACCAGTACGGAGAAAATCATCCTATAGTGGCAAGAGACTTTAGCAACTTAGGATTAATATACAAAGCCCAAGGCAATTTAGATAAAGCAACAGAGTATAACATTAAAGCACTTACAATTGGCCTTAAGGTTTTTGGTGAAAATCATCCTAGCGTGATAAGAGATTATAATAATTTAGGATTAATCTGTAAAATTAAGGGCAATTTAAACAGAGCAGCAGATTATACCGCCAAAGCGCTAAAGATTAGCCTTCTTAAACTGTATGGTGAAAATCATCCTACAGTAGCAATTTGTTACAATAACCTAGGAACCATCTATTATGCCCAAGGCAATTTAGGCAAAGCAGCTGAGTATAGCAACAAAGCGCTTGCCATTAATCTTAAGCTTTACGGTGAAAATCATCCTCGAGTAGCAATTTGTTACAGCAATTTAGGAAAAACCTACCAAGCTCAAGGCAATTTAGGCAAGGCAGAAGAGTATACCAACAAAGCGCTTGCTATCGATCTTAAGCATTTTGGTGAAAACCATCCCCGGGTGGCAATTGATTACAGTAGTCTAGGACAAATCTCTCAAGACCAAGGCAGCTTAGATAAAGCCCTAGAGCATTACAACAAAGCAGTTGCCATTAACCTTAAACTTTTTAGAGAACATCATCCCGAAATGGCAGATTGTTATAGTAACTTAGGAACAATTTACCGAGACCAAGGTAAGTTAGACAAAGCGATAGATTACAGTACTAAAGCGCTTAGCATGGACTTTAAGTGGTTTGGTGAAAATCATCCCAAGGTGGCGAGAGATTACAGTAACTTAGGACAAATCTATCAAGACCAAGGCAATACCCAGAAAGCAGCAGAGCATAGCACCAAAGCACTCACCATTTACCTTAAACTGTATGGTGAAAATCATCCTACAGTAGCAATTTGCTATAACAACTTAGGATTAATTTATCAAGCCCAAGGCAATTTAGACAAGGCAACAGAATATTGCATTAAAGCGCTTGCTATTGACCTTGAGTTTTACGGTGTAAATCATCCCACCGTGGCAAGGGATTACAATAATCTAGGAACAATATACCAAGACCAAGGCTATTTAGATAAGGCAGTTGAGTATAATACCACAGCGCTCACTATCGATCTGAAGGTTTATGGTAAAAATCATCCTGTAATAGCAAGAGACTATAACAACCTAGGAGCAATTTATCACAATAAAAGTAATTTAGAGAAAGCAGCGGAGTATAGCAACAAAGCGCTTACCATTGATCTTAAACTTTATGGAGAAAATCATCCTGCGGTGGCAAGAGATTATATTAACCTAGGAATGATCTACAAAGGCCAAAGAAATTTAGAACTAGCGACTGAGTATGTCAGCAAATTTATCGATATCAATCTAAAGCTTTATGGTAGAGACCATCCTGATGTGATAAAGGGTTATAACACTCTGCAAGCAATTTACCAATCCCAAGAAAATTTAAGAGTAGCAGCCCTAGACATATTAAATGAACGTGCTATGTTAACCTCATGCTTGAAAAAACAAATCAATCAAATGGGGCTTCACGTGGTGTGAAATATTTAAAATAATCTCTAATCTTAAAATATTAGTAACAGTTCAGATACCCCCTTTTTATTCAGGAGTGTTTGAATGAAATAGAAGTTAGATAAGGGCTTCTGGCAAGCCAGCCTATCAATCGATGGCTAACAGACGAGGGTCCCCTCGGATGGCATCTGCCAATGCATCCCAGACATTCCAACTCTGTTTACGCGCGGTAGAAATATAGCTGCGGATGCGGCAAAAAATCCGACCTCGTTTGGTGTAATAGATAGGACTTAAACTAGACCTCTTTCGAAACTCACGTATTTAATTCCCAGTTATAGATTGCTGCAATTAAGTTGAAGCGAAGGGCAAATCTTTTACGTCTATTTCTGTAGCGATCTGCTATAATTTTAAATCGCTTAAGGAGGCCAATGACGTTTTCATTGGCAACTCTTTCTATGGATAAACTTTGATTTGCTCTTTTATCCTCTTTAGTTAAAGGCTTCTTCTTACTTTTTTTCTTGGGCATCTGGGTGTGAATATGGAGCTTTTTTAATCCTTGATAACCTGAATCGGTTAATACTTTTATTTGTGGATTGATTTTAACTTGGGATTCTTTGAATAGCCTACAATCATGCTTTTTACCATTACCATATGAGGTACAAATTACTTTTTTACTTTTCTTATCGACTACAACTTGGGTCTTTAGGGTATGTTTTTTCTTTTTCCCCGAATAATAGCGCTTTTGTTTTTTTTAGGGCGCTCAATAGGCGTTTCTGTAGCATCAACCAAAATAACCTCATATTCCGTATCGCTTTTCAAAAGCTCTTTACGTCCCGGTAAAGCAAAATCTGGATGCTTGATTAACGTATCTTCAATCCATTTCACTGCTTTATAAGCTGAGCTTTCACTGATTCCATAGCTTTGGCTAATATGGAAATAGGTCCTATATTCTCGCATATATTCCAAGGTCATTAATAGCATGTCTTCTAAACGTAGTTTATATTTACGCCCGCCTTTAATCTTCTTGGCCGCATCGGCTTGCTGTAAAATTTGCACCATCTTATCAAAGGTACTACGCTTTACCCCTGTCAATCTGCGAAAGCGTTCATCATCTAATTTCTCTATCTTATCGAATTTCATGGTGCCTCCTTTAAATGTTGAGTCACCATTTTACTAAAATTTACATTTTATTCCAGTTTCGAAAGAGGCCTACTGACATTTGTGATAACAACAAAGGAAACACGATTTATAAGTCGCCAAGCTTAAAGCCCTGTTACTCATCAAAAGTGATAGGGCGAGAAGTTGAAGTGAGTGACTTAAACCAATAAGGAGTGTCAAAATGTCAAATTTAGCAACTCATCAAAAAGTTATAAAAAATAAACTTGGTGTTTTAAAGCTAGCTGAAACATTAGGAAATGTATCTTAAAGCGTGTAAGATGATGGAATATTCTAGAGGTAGCTTTTATAGATTTAAGAAACTATATGAAACAGGTGGAAAGGCAGCTCTTCAGGATATAACGCGTAAAAAACCCTGCATAAAAAACAGAGTGGACGAGTCTATCGAAAAAGCTGTCGTTGATTTTGCTCTTCAAAAGCCTGCTTATGGACAATTAAGAGTATGTAACGAGCTTAAGAAACAAGGAGTTTTCATTTCGCCAGGTGACGTGCGTTCTGTTTGGCTACGATACAACCTTTAAGACTTTTCAAAAACGTCTCAAAGCATTGGAAGCTAAGATGGCTTTAGGAAGAAATGATATTAACAGAGGACCAACTAAAAGCTCTTGAAAAAGCCAAGGAAGAAAAAGAAGCACATGGCGAAATTGAAACTGAACATCCAGGCTATTTATTAGCCTAAGATACCTATTACGTAGGCACCATTAAAGGTGTGGGACGCATTTATCAACAGACATTGATCGATACCTATTCTAAGGTAGCTTTTGTTAAACTATACGATAGGAAAAATGCGTTGGTAGCATCGGATATGCTAAATGATCAAGTCATTCCCTGGTTTGAAGAGCAAGATATTCGTGTCTTGAGAATATTGACCGATCGTGGGACAGAGTACTGTGGCGCAAGAGAGCATCATGAGCATGAGCTATATCTGGCCATCAAAGATATTGACCATTCTCGCACTAAAGCCCGACGCCCTCAAACCAATGGAATCTGCGAAAGGTTTCATCAAACCATCTAAAACGAATTTTATTCCATAGCTTTTAGAAAGAGAGTGTTTAAGAATGTTGAAGAATTACAAGAGGATGTGGATAAATGGATGAATGAGTATAATAACGAGAGAACACATACAGGAAAGCATTGTTTTGGCAAGACGCCTTTACAAACATTCTTAGATGCCAAACATCTTGCGCAAGAAAAGATGTTAGATAAGTTACAACTGACAGAAATAGCACCTGCCAGGTAACTCATGTTTGTCAGGTCAAGTACTGTCTAGGACAGCTTATAACAGGTTGCTGGCCATGCCAAAAAAGCTCTTAATATTAACTTAAAGCCTTTGGGCAAAAATGATCCCACCGGGGCTAGGGATTACAACACCCTGCAAGCAATAGGCCTCTTTCGAAACTCACGTATTTAATTCCCAGTTATAGATTGCTGCAATTAAGTTGAAGCGAAGCGCACATCTTTTACGTCTATTTCTGTAACGATCTGCTATGATTTTAAATCGTTTGAGAAGGCCAATTACATTTTCATTAGCAGCTCTTTCTCTTGATAAACTTTGGTTTGCTTTTTTATCTTCTCTAGTTAAAGGATTCTTCATACTTTTTTCTTAGGCATCTGTGTTTGAATATACAGCTTTTTTAATCCTTGATAACCTGAATCAGTTAACACTTTTATTTGTGGATGGATTTTAACTGGGGATTCTTTAAATAGCCTAAAATCATGCTTTTTACCATTACCATAGGAAGTGCAAATCACTTTCTTGGTAAGCGGTCACGGGGTATGCCCAGCTTCAGACGCGATTCTGCGGGCATCTGCAATGTCAAAAATGCTCGCAAATAGCTGTTTTTTCAATTTACTGCCCTTTTTGATTTATAGTAAGCGCTTAGCATTAATGCCTTAAGTTGAGATACCCCCCATGACCGCTTACCTTTCTTGCTTTTTTTATCGATTACAAGCTGCGTCTTTAGGGTGTGTTTTTTCTTTTTCCCTGAATAATAGCGCTTTTGTTTTTTTTTTAGGACGCTCGATAGGCGTTTCTGTAGCATCAATTAAAATAACCTCATATTCCACATCACTTTTCAACAGTTCTTTACGTCCCGGTAAAGCAAAATCTGGATGCTTGATTAACGTATCTTCAATCCATTTTACCGCTTTATAAGCTGAACTTTCACTAACTCCATAGCTTTGGCTAATATGAAAATAGGTCCTATATTCGCGCATATATTCCAATGCCATCAATAACATGTCTTCTAGACTTAGCTTATATTTACGCCCACCTTTAATCTTCTTGACCTTATCGGCTTCCTGTAAGATTTGCACCATTTTATCAAAGGTGGTACGCTTGACCCCTGTTAATCTTCGGAAGCGTTCATCATCTAATTTCTCTATCTTATCAAATTTCATGGTGTCTTCTTAAATATTAAGTCACCATTTTGCTTAAATTTGCATTTTATTCCAGTTTCGAAAGAGATCTAATGATTAATACGTAAAGAAATTATAATAATTTAGGAGAAAAAACTCTCTCAGAATCTTGTTTAAGCAAGAGACACCCTTTAAATCATGCCAGACTACTTAGCCATCGAAGATATTGACTATTCGCACACTAAAGCCAGACACCCTCAAACCAACACCCTCAAACCAATGGAACCTGCGAACGGTTTCATCAGACCATCCAGAACAAATTTTATGCCATAGCTTTTAGAAAGAGAGTGTTTAAAAATGTTGAAGAATTACAAGAGGATGTGGATAAATGGATGAATGAGTATAATAACGAGAGAACACATACAGGAAAGTATTATTTTGGCAAGACGCCTTTACAAACATTCTTAGATGAAAAACATCTTGCGCGAGGAAAGATGTTAGATAAGTTACAACAGACAGAAATAGTATCTGCCAGGTAACTCATGTTTGTCAGGTTAAGTACTATCTAGGACACTTTTATCGACAAGGAAAATCTATTCTAGATTTTCTAGCAGATGCTATCCATGCCGCTCGTACTAAACAACCTATCCCTTCTGTTATCTAAATCTTCTTATATGCCGTGACCGCTTACATTTTTAAGCTCTATACAGGATAAAAATAAACAATCTGTTTTAAACACCTCTTATTTAGATATCTGTATTTTAAAAATATAAAAATTACCTTTTTAATTTTATTTTTATGTAAAAAAAATGAAAAATAGTTTTTTTCGCCCTTCTTAAAAATGCATAAAAAAAAGGGTGGAATAAGATTATAAACAACTCTCTATCCCCTTGAAATGTAAACCAGCCTAAAAGAAGGACAAGCGAATGAATTTAGAGAATACGCACAGCTCTACCATATTACCCACTAACAACAATTCGCTCCTTATAGCAAAAGATAATACTTTTGACCCTTCTAATCCTTTGGTAACTCTACCTTTAAAAATTTTCAAACAGATTTTTCATTCTTTTAGCAATTTAACTGAAGATGAATTAAGAAAAATCCTTGATGTGAGAAGTTGTGCTCGAGTGTTTAAACAGTACATGCCTAATAACGTCAAATTTTTGCAGCTCTATCACCCTCAGAAACTGCACCCTTATCTCGACAAGCTTTCAAGTCATTTAAAACAAAACCCTTTTTCGATTGATGGTAGTCATAATTTTTTATCGGCAGATAGGCTGGAAGAGAACTACACCCACACTTTAAAACTTGCTATCCAAAAAGAAGATTCTACCCAGACAAGATTTTGCATAGAAAAATTGGGTGATATCTATTTAATAAAAGGAACTCCACAAACGCTCCTTCAAGCAGCAGGACTTTATAATTATGCCTTACATAATTCATCTTTAGACAAACAGAAAAGTATTAAAGAAAAGCTATCAAAAGTCGAAATTATACTCAGTAAGGCTTGCCAAGGAAAAGCTTTAGAATTG
>NZ_JSDQ01000081.1:0-3364 GCF_000813665.1 Neochlamydia sp. EPS4
AATTATGCCTTACATAATTCATCTTTAGACAAACAGAAAAGTATTAAAGAAAAGCTATCAAAAGTCGAAATTATACTCAGTAAGGCTTGCCAAGGAAAAGCTTTAGAATTGTCCTTAATAGAAGAACAATTTGAAAGCAATCGCGGAGAGTTAAAAAAGTTTAGAAAGGAAATAGAGAAAAAAATTCAACTTATCCGTCCAAATCCTTCACCAGAGGAAGTCAGAGAGCTTTACAGCGAGATTGCTCGGAGGATAAAAACTTTCTTTAAGACTTTAGTAGATCAGACGCAAGAGGTTTTAGAAGTTGCGCCTTGCGAATATGCAATGATAGGCTTTGGTTCTTTAGCAAGAGAAGAGATGACACCTTACTCAGATTTAGAGTTTGGCATTCTTATCCAAGAAGACACTTTTGGAAACAGAGATTATTTCAGAAGTCTAACAACTCTTCTTCACTTAAAAGTGATCAACTTAGGAGAGACAATCCTACCTGCTTTAAATATTCCCTGCATAAAAGAGGTTGATTTTTTCGATAGCGTTACGCCCAGAGGTTTTGCCTTCGATGGTGAAGGAGTGGAAGGAAAAGGCTGTAAAACTCCTTTTGGCAATCGCCAAACATTTGAGCTTATTCAAACGCCTGAGAAAATGGCGCAATACATTGGTAAAGATGAAAAAGGCCAGTGGTGGCATAAAAAAGAGCCGCATCTTCCCATGGAGCTTCTAACATTTACTCCTTTGCTAGGCAATTTGGAATTAATTGGCCAGTATCAGCAAAAAATTGAAAAAGTACTTAATTCCCCTTATCAAGAGGACGTTACCCTTCGTCAATACTTAGCCAAACAACATTTATTTCAGGATGATAAGGTAAATTTCAATCCAGAACTACACGAATTAAGCAAACAGGGTATGCTGTTTAAAGTAAAGAATGACCTTTATCGATTCCCTCATCTTGCGTTAGACCGACTATCTCTTCTTCAAAAAGGGGCGCCCCCTAATACGTTTTCAAGGATTGATAGGTTAAATAACCAAGGCATTCTTACAAAAGGTGCAGGTGAAAAGTTAAAAGATTGGATAAGCATAGCTTTATTTATGCGTCTTGAAACCTACTTTCATTATCAAGCCCAAAAGGAAATAATGAATCCTCTCATTAAGCCTTTTGGGTTTGAAGAACCTATACTTATTCAAAAGCAGTTTGCTTTAGATCCTATAGCACTAAAAAAGATAAAAAAAATTTATCGTATCTTTATTCCTTTCTATCAAGCTCTTCAAGATTTTTTAGCTGGCAATGAAGAAACGCTTCAATCTTCAGAATTAAATGATGCTTCATACCAAACTCGAGGAGACATAGCTCTAAGACTTTCTCAACTGGATAAAGCAAGAAAGTGGTATTGCCGAGCAAAAAAAGCTGATTTAAAAAATTCTAAAATATTTAATACTCTTGGGATCATTTATGCTAAAAAAGGAAACTTAAATAAAGCAGCTAAATATATTCAACAAGCACTGACTATTGATCAAAATCCTGGCGATAAAATCAATCCTAATATAGTAAGCTATCATAACAATTTAGGTTTCATTTACCAAAAACAAGGCAATTCAGTAAAAGCAATTGAGCATTTACACAAAGCGCTGGATATTAAAAGGGAGCTTTTGGGTGACAATCATCCCAGCATAGCAAATAGTTACAGCATTTTAGGAGCAATTTATAATGAACAAGGAAATTTGGCACAAGCAATTGAGTATTCACACAAAGCGCTAGATATTAAAAGAAAGATTTTGGGTGAAAATCATTCTGATATGGCAGTTATGTACAATAACTTAGGAGCAATTTATAATGAACAAGGAAATTTGGCAAAAACAGCTGAATATATAAAAAAAGCGGAGATCATTACCATTAAGTTATTTGGTGATAATCATCATAATATAGCAATACATCACACTAATTTGGGATTGCTCTACCGAGACCAAGGGAATTTAATAAAAGCAGTTGAGCATAGCATGAAAGCTCTTACCATTTTCCTTAAGCTTTTTGGTGAAAATCATCCTGCTGTGGCAACAATTCAAAATAATTTGGGCCAGATTTACGAAGAACAAGGTAATTTAGAACAGGCGGTTGAATATACTAAAAAAGCTCTTGCCATTAACCTTAAGCTTTTTGGTGATAATCATCCTGCTGTGGCAACCACTCAAAACAATTTGGGCCAGATTTACGAAGAACAAGGTAATTTAGAACAGGCGGTTGAATATACTAAAAAAGCTCTTGCCATTAACCTTAAGCTTTTTGGTGAAAACCATCCTAATGTGGCAACTTCTTACAATAATTTAGGCCAAATTTACAAAGAGCAAGGTAATTTAGAACAGGCGGTAGAATATACTAACAAAGCCCTTGCCATTTTACTTAAGCTTTTTGGCGAAAACCATCCTAAGGTGGCAGCCTCTTACAATAACTTAGGCCAAATTTACCAAGATCAGGGTAATCTAAAAAAAGCGATGGAATATTCTAAGAAAGCTCTTGCCATTAAGCTTAAGCTTTTTGGTGAAAATCATCATGGTGTGGCAACCTCTTACAATAATTTAGGCCAAATTTACAAAGAGCAGGGCAATTTAGAACATGCGGTAGGATATACTAAGAATGCCATTGCCATTGACCTTAAGCTTTTTGGTGAAAACCATCCTACTGTGGCAACCTTTTACAATAATTTAGGCCAAATTTACAAAGAGCAAGGCAATTTCAAAAAGGCGGTTAAACATATCAAGAAAGCTGTTGCCATTTTCCTTAAGCTTTTTGGTGAAAATCATCCTGCTGTGGCAATCTCTCAAAATAATTTAGGCCAAATTTACCAAGAACAGGGCAATTTAGAACAGGCGTTAGAATATACTAAGAAAGCTCTTGTCATTACCCTCAAGCTTTTTGGTGATAATCATCCTGATGTAGCAATTTGTTACAATAACCTGGGAGTAGGCTACCAAAATCAAGGAAATTTAGGACTGGCAATTGAGCATAGCAGCAAAGCCCTTGCCATTCGCCTTAAGCTTTTTGGTGAAAATCATCCTACTGTAGCAAACTCTTACAACAATTTAGGCCAATTTTACCAACATCAGGGCAATTTAGAACAGGCGTTAGAATATACTAAGAAAGCTCTTGTCATTACCCTCAAGCTTTTTGGTGAAACTCATCCTGCTGTGGCAATTTATTACGATAACCTGGGAGCAGGCTACCAAAAGCAAGGAAATTTAGGATTGGCAATTGAGCATAGCAGCAAAGCCCTTGCCATTCGTCTTAAGTTTTTCGATGAAAATCATCATGATGTAGCAATCTCTTACAACAATTTAGGCCAATTTTACCAACATCAGGGCAATTTAGAACAGG
>NZ_JSDQ01000082.1:0-11609 GCF_000813665.1 Neochlamydia sp. EPS4
CCATTAACCTTAAACTCTTCGGTGAAAATCATCCTGCCGTGGCAACTTCTTATTATAACCTAAGCCAAATTTACCAAGAGCAGGGCAATTTCAAAAAGGCGGCTGAATATACAAAAAAAGCGCGGGGCATTAAGCTTAAGTTATAGTGGAAAAATCACCAAAATGGCGCTTCACATGCTGTGAGATATTTAAAATAATCCCTAAACCCAAAATATTAGCCACTAAAGAACTGCCCCCTTGACTAAACCAGGGTAAGTTTAAGCCTGTGCTCGGCAATAAACCAGATACCACGCCTAGATTTAAAAAAGCTTGGAATGTAATTAAAAAAGTGATGACAGCACAAAAATAGAATCCTTCTAGGCTGGAGGAGGCATTAGCAATATAAAAGCCCAGGCAAGCAATAGATAGATAAAGAGTAATTAATATACATACTCCTATAAAACCAAATTCTTCAGCATAGATAGCAGCAATGTAATCATTCTGAGCTTCCGGTAGATAGCTTAGCTTTTGCATGCTGTTGCCCGGTCCCCTACCTAATAATTTTCCTGACCCAGCGGCAATCTTAGCTTGATAAGGTTGGTGTCCTTTACCTTTTAGGTCTAGCTCGGGATTTAGATAAACCTTCAGGCGTGCAGAGACATAAGAAAGATGATAGGCAAAGGCTCCTCCTACACATAGGCAGGCTAGTAAAGGGAGGGCCCAGTACCTCCAGCTGATTTTCATCAAAATGCAAAGCACTAGAACAGACATAGCTATTACTGCGGTGGTACCATTGTTAGGTTCTACTAATATTAAAAGCATAGGAACAGCTATTGTTCCTACAAGCTTGAGGAAGGTATAAAAAGTGAAAGCTTTCCCCGAAAATTTTAGATAATAATGAATAAAGTAGGCAGGAATAATATATTTAACAAACTCTGAAGGCTGTAATGATAAGCCTAAAATAGCTAGCCAGCGTCTGGAGCCATTCACTTCACGTCCAATACCTGGAATTAAAGTTATAAATAATAGAAAGCTAAAAACCCCTAAAAGCCAAGGGCTAAAGGATATTAAGTTACGATAGCCTATTTTTGCTATTCCCCCTGCTAAGCTAAGGCCTATAGCTGCATACATAAGCTGCTTAATTAAGGCTTGATGAGTGCTTTTGTTTAATTCCATATCCATCACTTCAGCTGAAGTCGTGCTATAGACCATGATGAGGCCTAGCACATAAATGATAGAGACACATAAAAAAAGCAGGCAAAAGATAGGGGGAAAGGAAAGAGTAGATTTTTTTCCTATCACTTTTTTGTGCGCATTCATCAAAGGTAGAACCCTCATCCATTTAACTCTATATGTTTTATCTTACACGAATTCTATCGCCGACTTGGAGGTTGCGGGCTTTTTCTTCATCCAGATTGTTCATCTTCAATAAGTCATCAAACTTAACATTAAATTGTTTGGCAATTTTCCAAGGATTATCCCCACTTTTAATAGTATAAAGCTCTGGCCCTGCGGAAGTAATAGGAGTAGTTTCTTTACTGACTAAAGGCTTTTGTTGTCCCTGATCTAAATTATTTTTTTTAGTTCCTACAGGTACTTTTAAAAGCTGGCCAATATTTAAGCGATTGCTGGTTAAATAATTAGCTTTTTTGATAGCTTCTACGCTCGTATTGTTGGCTCGAGCAATTTTTTCTAGGGCATCTCCTTTTTTAACGGTAATAGTCACCAGTTGAGAAGGCTGGGTAGATGTCTCTAAAGGAGAAATTTGCTGAGACTCTGATCTATCGGTAGGAAGAGAAGCGGATAGTTCTTTATCTCCTAATTCTCCTTCCTCTTCCACTAGGATAAGATGAGGACTATCGGCATAGTGTTTCAGCACATTATCAATTTCATCGCCTGTCGGGGCAGAACTTATAGAAGTATCAGAGGGTGAGTTAGTTAATTCTTGAGAGGAAGGGATTGATTGTTTATTAGCATCCACGATAATCTGAGGAGGGTTATGAAATTCATCGGTTGGGTCCTCATGACGGACGGCCATCATAAATAATATAGCTAGCAACGCTGCATTTAATAGGACAGCGATAATTATTGTATCTCTACGATTCATTGGTGAACCTCATCAACGGTAATCTTTTATTCTAGGGTATTAACTATACGTTTAAATTCTTCTCCTCTATGTACATAGTCGCGAAACATATCAAAGCTGGAGCAGCCTGGAGATAGTAATACAACTTGGCCAGGTTTTGCAAGAGCTGTCGCATCTTTTATTGCTGCTTCTAGGGTAGACCGTTCCTCAACAGGAAGGCTAGAGGATAGATCATTTTTTATTTTTATCGCAGCTTGACCAATGGCAAACACATATTTAACATGGCCAGCAAAAGCTTTGATCCAAGGTGTATAGGCAGCTCCTTTATCCACACCTCCTGCAATCAGGATTATTTCGCCTTTTAAAGAAGTGACCGCACGGATAACAGCATCCACATTAGTTCCCTTGCTATCATCATAGTAGGCTATTTCCTTGAAAGAACGCACGAATTCAAGACGATGGGCAGGCTTTTTAAAAGTTGAAAGAGCGTTAAAGAATTGTTCAGAATTGACTCCCCTTTCCTTGCATAAAGCGTAAGCTGCCAGCATATTTTCTATATCATGATCCTTTACACCTTGATAGGCTAAAGGTAGAGGATAGGGGCCTTGACCTTTTCCATAGATAAATTGATGATCCAGGTAAAAGTTACAAGAAGAAGAGTAGCCATAGGTTAAAGGCTTGAAATCTCCTAAAAGCTTTTTATATTCGTTATATACTGCCTCATAGACATATAAGTTCCCTTCAGGCTTTAAACAATTTTTAAGATGGAGTTTTGTCGCCGCATACGTTTGCAGATCAGGATAACGATCGAGATGATCAGGGGTAATATTTAAAACCACACCTGCATCTATTACAGCGCTTTGAAGAGTTTCTAATTGAAAGGAGCTCAATTCTGCCACTAATATATCCTCTTCTGCACCCACTGTTAAGGCATCTAATTCTGTCGTTAGAGGGGCCCCTAAATTGCCTAGTGCCCGTGCAGCTTTACCACTAGCATTTAAAACATGAGCGACTAGCAATGTGGTAGTGGTCTTACCATTGGTACCGGTAATGGCTAATAAAGGCTGATTAATAAAACGTGCAGCTAATTCTACTTCACCTAGGATTTCAATATCTGCTTGTCGAGCTTGGATATAATGGGGATTAGAAGGAGGAACGCCAGGCGAAACTACAATAAAGTCAAAATCTTGAATTTCAATTTTCTCAGCTTCATGTCTGGCTATAAGCCCTAAAGTTATCAAATCCTTGATTTCTTGGTGATTTTTTAATAATTCTAAGTTGTCATCAACGCCCCATACATAAGCCTGTCTTTTAAGCAAGAAGCTTGCAGCTGCACGTCCACTTAAACCTAACCCAATTACTAAGACTCTCTTTTTCTTTAGCTTCATTGTAGGAATTCTTATTGAAATTTGAGCGATGCAATGCCAAGTATGCCTAAAAGCAAGCCGATGATCCAGAAACGAGTTACCACTTTCGTTTCAGCCCACCCCATATACTCGAAATGATGATGCAAAGGGGCGCACAAAAAGATACGCTTTTTATTACGATATTTGTAACTTAGCACTTGAAGGATGACTGATAATGCTTCGGCGACAAATATCCCTCCAACAAGACCTAGGAGCAATTCGCGTTTTAACAATACAGCCGATACACCTATGATACCTCCTAAAGCTAGGGAGCCAGTATCGCCCATAAAAACTTGAGCAGGGTGGCTATTATACCATAAAAAGCCTAAGCAGGCGCCAATCAATGCGCTTAGGTAAATAGCTATTTCCCCACTTCCTTCAATATAAAGGATGTTTAAATAGCCCGCGATCTGGATGTGGTTAGAAACGAAAGCAATTAAAGCTAAGCAACCGGCTACAATAATTAAACATCCTGCCGCTAAACCATCTAAGCCATCGGTCAAGTTCGCCGCATTAGAAGAACCGGTGATTACAAACATGATAAACAAAGCTGCTACTAGAGTCAAGGCCCCCTTAAGAACCAGCCAGTGGTTTTTAATGAAAGGTAAATAAATGCGTGTCGCGTAATCTTTCAAAGAGATTGCTGTAGGACCCGAGGAATGGGTAGCCTCTTGTTTCACCACCAATGGGCCCCACTTAGTCTTAGTGGCTGTTTGCTCTTTAACAATAGGAGGGGCAAACCAATTTTTCATCTGAATAGAGGAAGAGACGGAGGGGCAGAGCAGATATAAGGCTATAAAGGCTGATAAGGTAAATTGATAAAATAATTTTTTCTTACCTGATAACCCCTTAGGATTTTTATGTTTAAGCTTTAAGTAGTCATCATAACCACCCACAACTCCTAGCCAAACGGTAGTGATAAATAAGATAAGGGTGAACACATGACTGATATCCATCCATAAAAACATAGAGATTAACATTGAAAAAAGAATTAAAACCCCTCCCATCGTGGGAGTATCTTTCTTCTTTTCATGCAACTGGCCTAGTAAAGGACAATCCTCGACGCGAATAGTTTGGCCAATTTTAAGCTCGTAAAGCTTTTTAATAAAATAAGGTCCCAAGAAAATACTAATGATTAAGGAAGTTATAGCTGCCAATATCATACGAGTGGAATAGTAGGTAAACACCATAGGAACTTTAATATTCAATGTGTATTTCAACCAGTCAACTAAAAATATGATCATTGGAGCCACTCTCCCATTCCTCTAATAATTTTGATATCTGGGTCCCTCTTGATCCTTTAATCAACACCACATCCCCCTCTTGTAAATAGCTCTTTAAAGCATCTACCAACTCCGCACGATGATTAAACCAATACGCCGATCGACCATACTTCTGCCAGCAATCAAATATCACACGGCTTTCTGCACCATAACAGAACATACTATCTACCTGATTTAAAGCATACTCCCCAATTTCCTCATGGGCTTTTTTAGAAAATTGGCCTAACTCTAGCATATCGGCCAAAACGGCTATCTTACGCCCTCTTTTTTTAGGAGAAGGGAGATTTTCAAGAGCAGCTTTTACAGAAAGTGGTGAAGCATTATACACATCATTGATAAAAAAAATTCCTTTTTTTTCTATCAGCTGCCCTCTTGATACGGGTAAAACTAGCTTGCTCATACCCACAGCAATCTCCTTGGGGCTCATACCGAAATATTCTGCGCATGCGACTGCAGCTAAAAAATTAGCTTGATGATGCTTCCCTAAGATAGGAAAGCTACCCAGCTTATAAATTTGCTCTTTTGACCTAACAGCTAAATCATCTGTTTGAGTAGCAGCAATGCTGTAATCAGCTAGTGGATGATCAAAAGAAAAGGATAATTTTCGACAAGACCCAATTTTTATTATCTCAGAATAATTAATGATGTCTCTATGAAGGATCGCTAAGGCGGTACTAGCATGGGTTAATATTTCAGCTTTTGCGTAAGCAATTGCCTCTAATGAATCAAAGTTACAAGCATGTGCCAAAGCAACCTGGGTAATTATGGCGCATTCAGGAGGGGCTATATCAATGAGTGCTTTTAGATTTCCTGGATGGCTCATCCCCATTTCTAAAACGATGATCTCTTCTTGTCCCTCTGTATGATTAAGGATAGCTAAGGGAACGCCAATCTGTGAGTTACTATTGCCGGGAGAAGAGGCTACCTTAAATTTTTCTTTAAGAACTGTCGTAATAAAATCTTTGGTAGTCGTTTTACCTACAGAGCCGGTCACTGCTACCACGCGAGCTTTAGACTGCTTAATAATCAATTGAGCCAAATTTTGCAGAGCTAGTAAAGGATTGTCTACTCGGATTAATAGCATGCCATAATCTGGGCCACCATAATCTCTGTTAACTACAGCTCCTTTTGACCCTTGAGAAGCTATTTTCTCTAAAAAATGATGCCCATCAGTTTGAGCGCCAGGAAGGGAAAAAAACAAGTTTTCTGGCCGGTGCAAACGGCTATCTACACTAACCCCTCTAAAGATAGCCTGATCTTTTGGCATCGGCATGCCAAAGATAGACGCAAGCTCTTGAACATGAAAACTGTGCATAAATTTTAGGGCAAAAAATAAGAGTACTAATAAGGTTAGTAGAAAAATAATAGGTTAAGCTGCTGAGCTATTCCAAGCAAGAAAAATAAAAAGTTTTTCCCTTGCTAAATGTTCAACTTATGGGTGGAGGCTTTTTTTAAGTAGAAGATGTCAAAAAATGATAAATACGCACATCTTTTTAATTTAAATCCTGCTTTTAGATTCCCCGCTAATTCCTTCGTAAGGGTGGGCATGCTCCTGTTGAAAAAATCAGTCTCTTCGCAAGCTTTTGGGTAAAAAGGATGTTATGCATAACTGGCAGAGAAGGAGAAAAAATAGTGATTTAAATTTTATATTTTTTTCCATTAACGTATACTTCAAAAAGAGAAATCAATGGTTTAAGTTAAGAGTAGAAAATTTATTTAAGTTCGTTATAGTAATCTTCTCAAATTAGCCCAAAAGGTTTCAATAGGATTTAAATTCAGAGAATAAGGCAGAAAAATAAAATCTTACATCCTGCCTTTTTGATAAGCTCATGAGTGGCTTGGGATTTATGAAAGATAGTATTGTCCATAATTACAAGCTGACCTGCTTTAAGCTCTGGCATCAATATTTTCCTAGCCAAAAGTAAAATAAAAGGGAATTACAAGTACCTGTATAACAAATTTAAGTAATAGAAAAATTTTCGCTAATTAACATAGCCTACCCGAACATCTTAACTTTGGAGGAAACCGAGCATTTCCAAAAACCTACTTGGCTAATCCCTACATTCTGTAAAGCAGACTTAGCTTTTAATTGGAAAGGCGACCATGAAATTATCACCATTATAGAGGCTTAAAAATTTGAGGATCATAAAAACCTTTATCTACTATTTCTAAAAGTCGCAGCGCTGCATGGCTTGGAACGCGCGTTCCGGCTTCCCAAGATTGAACTGTTTTTACACTTACATTTAATACTTTTGCAAAAATTCCTTGGGAATAATGATTTTTCTCTCTGATTCTCTTAATATCGATAGCCTTATATTCATTTGGAGGCTCAGGGATCTCGATAAGCTCTGACTTAAGGGTAACCTTTCTTTCTGCGAATGCTAGAGCTTCTTCAAGCCCTTTTTTAAGCCCTTTAAATAACTTACTCATTTTTAATCCTTTTTTGATTGCTTTAGCTATTTGTTTTAACTCCAATTTCTCTTCTTGGGATAAATTTTCTTGCTCATTTTTTGAATAAATGAACAACAAGAAAAGAATCACTCGATCTTCTATATTTAAATAGCATACTCTAAATCCACCCCTTTTTCCTTTAGAAGTTGATTTCAAACGAGCTTTCCTTATTCCCCCTGTTCCAGTAATTACATCCCCTTGCTCTGAGCTTTCGGCTAAGCTTATTGAAATCATCGAAATCTTCCTTTTTTAGCTTTCTTTTCTTTATGAGCCTTTCTATCTCTTCTTCGAAAATTTTGGTCTGTAAAATATGTCTTTTCATAACCTAATTGTGCTACCTTGTAGGATAGATAGTCCACTACTTTCTATTTTGTGGTGCATTTGTGGTGCATAAGTTAACAGCCATTCTAATATGCCATCTTTATAATCCGCTTATCAAACTATCAGTTTTAATGCACTTGTCTTTATAGACATTTTTTGAAAAAATTAATTTTTTAATGCTTTAAAACTTGCATCAAGCATTTAATCTAGAAGAGATAAATTATACAAGTCAGCTTCTAGGGAAGATATGGATAAAATCTCGATACAGCTTATGACCTGCCACTGATGTATTTGATTTCTTTATACAAGCTTATAGACTTCCAGCAAGTCCTGCTCAAGCTCCTATATATTTAGTTAGTACTACAGTGGTAATAAAAAATATAGCATGCTATTTTATTTGTTAAATAGGGAGGTGAGGTATGGAATTGAAAGCAATAAACCAAACTATAAAACAAAAAAAAGAAGAGCTAGCCCTATTTTTAAGGCCTTTTTTTAGTCGAGAAGAAGCTAGACAAGTAGCTTTGCAATATACATGGGGCTTAATGAGCAAAGCAGAACGTAAAAATACTTGGCAACTGGCAGAAGAGGCCGGCTTACAAACCCCTTACGCTTTTCAACATTTACTACGCCGTGGTTTATGGCAAGCAGATGCAATCAGAGATAGGTTGCAAATGGAAGTGTTGAAAGATAAAGAAGGCGGTATACTAGCTATAGATGAGACGGGATTTTTAAAGAAAGGTAAGCATTCAGCAGGAGTGGCAAGACAATATAGTGGAACAGCAGGAAGAATTGAAAATTGCCAAGTAGGGGTTTTCCTTTCCTATGCAACTAGCCAAGGTCATGTACTAATTGATCGAGAGTTATATATCCCTGAAGAATGGTTTTTAGATGAAGAGCGTAGAACAAGAGCTGGTATACCTAAAGAAGTTAAATTCAAAACGAAAATACAATTAGCCATGTTGATGCTACAGCGAGCTTTCGGCCATGGGATCAGGCCTTCTTGGGTAGTGGGAGACGAGGTATATGGAGTTTATCCCTTAAGAGCTTATCTAGAGAAAGAATGCTGCCCTTATATATTAGCTGTACCCTCTAATTACCATGTGAGCGTAGATTTTGATCGAAGTCCAGTCAGCCACTTTCTTGCAGAAATTAAGCCAAAAGATTGGCAGAGTTTATCAGCAGGAAAAGGAGCGAAAGGCGAACGTTATTATCATTGGTATCGTCTAGAAGTCAATTCAGATAGCCCTGAAGGGTGGGCACGTTGGCTTTTATTAAGACGTAACATGAAAGACCCTCGCGATGTAGCTTATTATATAGGAAGAGCTTTTAACCCCCAGTTTTGACATCGTCTTTACGCTTTCGACACTTGGACCAATAGTTCACTTTCGTTCGTCTCCTTAGCCCTCACCTGATATGTTTATCATACCTTTTCCTTAACGCTCACTACCTTGGCTTTTGACCAAAGCAGCTTAAGGTGGTTTGAAATCTCTTCCTGCAAAGCGACTTCGAGGAGCCATTTTCCTCATCTTTCATATAGTTACGCACATCTACAATGTGCTCGTGGCACACAAAAGCCTTGCGTATCCATTACAATTTAGATCTTTGATAAAGCAGATGGATAAGGCAAAATAGGTGGGGTAAGATATCCTCTTAGCATATTTAACGGATAGCTCTAATTTTCCTTAAGGGTTGTAGAGCTCCTCCAAATTGTTGTCACCTTTAACAATTCGTATGTATTGCTCATCTTTACCCCCTTTTCTCTCAAAAACAATCTTAAATAAGTTGTTTTGCATCAACCTATTAGATCTTTGATAAAGCAGATGGCTAAGGCAAAATAATGAGGGTTAAGATATCCTCTTAGCATACTTAAAGGCTTGCCCTAATTTTCCTTGAATGTTGTACATCTCCCTCAAATTGTTGTAACATTTAACAATTCGCTTGAGATGATTCTTATCGGATGGTCGCTTATAAATAAAAATAGCTTGATTAGTTTCCTTTATTGCTTTTTCAAATTTATGTGGAGCTTTATAAATCGCTCCTAAATTGACCTTAATTAGTTTCCTTTATTGCTTTTTCAAATTTATATTGGGCTTTATATATCGCTCCTAGATTGATGTGATAGCCTGCTACAATATTGCCATGCTCTTTACCATAGATTTTAATGGCAATTGCTAGAGCTTTTTTGACATTTTTCTTAGCTTGTTCGAAATTTCCTTCATCTAAGTAAATCATTCCTAGGTTATTGTGACTGATTGCAATGTCCTTAAGATTCTCGCCAAAATTTTCCAGACCAATATTTAAATCTTTTATAGCATATTCAACAGCTTTTTTTAACTGTCCTAGGTCTTTGTAAACTAAGCTTAAATTGTTATAAGCAGTTCTTAAGAGTTTAAGGCTAGCTGCATCATCAGAATGCTTACAGGTCTTAATCACTTGCTTGAGGCTGATAATTGCTTGTTCAAAATTACTTTGATTACGATAAACTGTTCCTAAATTGTTGAGACAACCTAATGCTCTAGGATGATGTCCGCTAAATAGCTTACTATAAATGTCGCGCGCTTTATTGATACACTTAATAGCTTTGTCTAACTTTTCTAAATCTTTATAGATTGTTCCTAAATTATGGTAGTAAATAGCTTTTTGAAGGTCATTCTTTATACTATTTTGAAGGTCATTCTTTATACTATTTTGAAGGTCATTCTTTATACTATAATGTTGGCCACACCTAAGTCTAATGGCTTTTTTGACATATCGAGCGGCCTTTCTTAATTCTTCTTGTTCTTGGTAAATCATGCCCAAATTATTATAAGAGCTTGCCAGTTTTGGATGATTTCTATCCTTAAGGATTTTACGTTCAATCTTAAGAGCTCTTTTAGTATATTCCTGCGCCTTTCTTAACTTTCCTTTTTCTTGGTAGACTTGTGCCAGGTTAATATAATTTATTGCCACAGCTAGGGAGTTTTTACCATCATTCTTAAGGTCAATCTTAAGGGCTTCTTTGGCATGTAAACAGGATTTTTTTAAGTCTCCTCGAGCTTGGTAAATGATTCCTAAGGTACTTAACACCCCCGAATTGCAAGGGTCTTCTTTCTTTGCTAAAATATAGTATTGTTTTGCCTCTTCCATTTGAAAAAGCCTTAAAGCTATATCGCCTACTGTTTGAGGCGAATTATCATTTAAATCAGAAGAGGTAAGGCAGCTTTCCTCTCCAGATAAAAATTTTTTCATAGCCTCATGAAAAGGAATAAAAATGCTATAAATCTTTTTTATTTTATTTAAAGCATCTTGATCTAAAGAAAATTGCTTTTCAATTAACTGTGGAATGTCAGAACTATAAGGCTTAAGAATGGGATTCATCATTTCTTTTTGTGCTTCATAATGAGAATAAGTTTTAAGTCGCATAAATAAAGCAATACTCATCCATTCATTTAGATGTTCAGCTGCTTTATTTGTTAAAATACCCCTATCTTTTAATTGATTAATTCTATCAAAAGTATTGGATACTATTACCTTTTCGAGAAGAGCGAGTCGATCCAAAGCTAGATGAGGGAAACGATAAAGATCATTTTTAACCTGAAAAAGCATGCCTTGTGTTTCTAAAACATGTATACGAGGATTAAAAGCTTTCCTATCTTTTCGAGCTAAATGATATTTCGCTAAATATTGGCCAAGATTAAGGCCTTCTTGATAAGGCGTATTAAGATTTTCTTGAACCTCTTGCCTATATTGCTCAGTTAATTCATTGCTGCCTAACAAATGAGTAAAATTTAAAAGTTCCATAGGAAGATGTGGCTCTCTTTCATGCCACCATTGGCCTTTCTCATCCCTAGTGATGTATTGGGCCATCTTTTCAGGAGTTTGAATGAGCTCAAATGTCTGACGATTGCCAAAAGGAGTTTTACAGCCTTTTCCCTTTACACCGGCACCATCAAAGGCAAAACCTCTTGGCGTAACACTATCAAACAATTTAATTTTTTTTATACACGGAATATTTAAAGCAGGAAGAATGGTTTCCCCTAAATTAATAACTTTAAAATGTATTAAAGTAGTAAGACGCTTAAAATAATTTCTATTCTCTAAAGC
>NZ_JSDQ01000083.1:0-42358 GCF_000813665.1 Neochlamydia sp. EPS4
GCGATTATTTTCAAATTGCTTTTTGGTTATAGAAATATCTAGAGGCTTTCCTTTGCAAGCCTTACTAAGCAAAATTTCGACTTTTGATAGCTTTTCTTTAATACTTTCTTGCTTGCCTAAAGAAGCCTTATGTAGAGCATAATTATAAAGCCCTGCGGCTTGAAGGAGCGTTTGAGGTGTTCCTTTTATTAGATGGATATCGCCTAGTTTTTCTATGCATACTCTTATCTGAAGAGGATCTTCTTCTTGGATAGCAAGTTTTAAAGTATGGGTGTAGTGCTCTTCGACTCTATCTACAGATAAAAAATTATGACTACTATCAATCAAAAAAGGATTTTTATCTAAATAATTTGAAAGCTTGCCAAGATAGGATGGTAGTTTCTTAGGTTGATAGAGCTGCAAGAACTTAACATTATTAGGCATGTGTTGCTTAAACACCCGAGCACAGCTTCTTGCATCAAGGATTCTTCTTAATTCGCCTTCACTTAAATTGCTAAAGAAATGAAAAATCTGTTTGAAAATCTTTAAGGGTAGGGTAGCCAAAGGACTAGAAGGGTCAAAAGTGTTTGTCTTTGCTATAAGGAGCGAATTGTTGTTAGTGGGTAATATAGTAGAGCTGTGCGTATTCTCTAAATTCATTCGCTTGTCCTTCTTTTAGGCTGGCTTACATTTCAAGGGATAGAGAGCTGTTTATAATCCTATTACCCCCTTATTTATGCATTTTTTAAGAAGGGCGAAAAAAATTATTTTTCATTTTCTTATATAAAAGTAAAATTAAAAAGGCAATTTTTATGTTTTTAAAATGCAGATAAAGGATATCTTAAAACCCCTCTTTTAACTTATCAATTCGCCTTAACATCAGTCTAATCATCGATAGATAAATCTAATTTTCATTCGTAGTTGTTAGGTACTCATAGTCTTTAGAAGTTCTTCGATTACGCCCAATCCATGCAAAAGTCCTTTCTACAATCCACCGCTTGGGCAGCACTTTAAAGCTTAAATCAATGGTTCTTAAAAACTCCTCTATTTTATCCTCATGTACCCGAAATCGACGACGAGGCCTTTTAACAATCTCAAAATCAATGTTATACTGATCTTGGCAGGTTTGCTTTAATACAGTGCCTTGATAGCCCATATCCGCCCAAACCTTGGTGATAGTTGAAAACAGGCTTTTGCATTTGTCTAACAGCTTAATTAAGGCCGTTCGATCGTTTTCGCCAGCAGCCCCTACATAGCATGTTAATAAAAAGCCTTGCGTATCCACTACAATGTGCCTTTTACGCCCCTTAACCTTTTTAGCTCCATCATAACATGCGAGCTCCCCCTTTCTACTGTTTTAACTGACTGGCTATCGACAATGGCAGCGCTGGGATCGAGGTTTCTCCCTATTATAACTCTTAATTTTTTCCTTAAATGATAATTAATTTTCTCAACAAATGTGCGTCTTTCCACTTCTTAAAGTAAGTGTAAGCCGTTTTCCAGTGATGAAAATCTTTGGGTAGATAATGCCATTGGCAACCGGTTCTTAAGAGATAAAAAATAGCTTCCAATAATTCTCTTTTTGTATGTTTAATGGGTCTGCCTCCTTTGCTGTAATCCACTTCGAAGTAAATTTTAATGGCTTCCCATTCACGATCTGATAAATGATTAAGGTATGCATTGCTCATCTTTACCTCCCTTTTCTCTCAAATATTATCTTAAATAAGTCGTTTTGTATCAACCTATTAAATCTTTGATAAAGTAGGTGAATAAGGCAAAATAGGGGGTTTTAAGACATCCTCTTATATTGATTTAAATTTTATATTTCTTCTCATCGACATATACTTAAAAAAGAATAATTAATGGTTTGGCAAGAGTAGAAGATTTGCTTAAGTTTGCTGCCACGATCTTCTTAAAATTAGGCCAAAAGGTTTCAATAAGGTTTAGATCTGGAGAATATGGCGGCAAAAATAAAATCTCACACCCTGCCTTTTTGATAAGCTTATGAGTAGTTTGCGATTTATGGAAGGTAGCATTATCCATAATCAAAACTTGTCCCGCTTTAAGTTGGGGCATCAATATTTTTTCTAGCCAAAAGTTAAACAAAAGAAAATCACAAGTTCCTGTATAACAAAAAGGAGCTAAAATTTTAGACTTCTGTTTAGCTGCTATAAAACTTTCTCTAGCAAATGAACGACCTGCTATAGCGCCATAAATCTTTTCACCTATAGGTGATCTTGCATGTTGGCGCTGTAAGTAGGCATTTACCCCTCTTTCATCTATGTAAATCCTATTTTCTTCCGGAATGTTTTCTAGCTTTTGTCTAAATTCTTCTCGCTTATTCTCATCTCTTTCCTTGTAGAAGGGTGTCTTTTTTTTAAAGTGATTTTCAGTCTTTTACAGGCATAAAAAACTGAAGCTATTGTCACTCCGAATGCCTCAGCTATTTCCCTAAGGTATGCATCGGGAGCTTGGTTTATATACAATTTTAGCTTTTCACTATCAATTTTACTGGGGCTCTGCCGTCTTTTTTTAGGAGCTAGATAGCCTCGTTCTTTCTGCTTAATCCAGTTCGTTAACGTGCGAACTGTTACGCCAAAAACATGACTAGCTGTGTCCGCTGTGTCCATTGAGCCGCCATATAATTCAAAGCTTTTTTTCTTAAATCGTGTGAATATACCATGCCATTTAATTATAAATATATTTTTAAAAAATAAAATTTAAATGGCTATATCTTAGACTACATTCCCTTTATTTTTTCCGATCTATTGAATGGGCAGGGTTAAATATTTAGAAGTTAAATATTTTATAATAAAATAATAATTAGAACTTTAGAGCTAAACCCGGATGAAAAATCTTGGATAAAACATAATTTATTAAGGATAAACCCCCTTTTACCCTTCAGTAGCTACTGTATCCGCCTCTTGTACCCATCCCCCTCCTAAAGCTTTATAGACTTCAATAAAGGTAGTATAGGTGGCACTGCGAGCTTGAACTAAGTTAAGCTGTGCAGACAACAGATTTCTTTGGGCATCTAAAACATTTAAGTAATCCACTTGGCCATTATCATAGGCTAGTGAAGCCAGAGCAAGAGATTTTTGCAAAGCTTGCACTTGATCCTTTTGTATTTCTAATACTTCTAAGCTCTTAGAATGACTAATCAATGCATTTTCTACTTCTTTAAAAGCAGTTTGTATAGTATTATAGTAGGAAAACAGGGCTTGCTTTTCTTGCGCATGCGCCTGATCTAATTGAGCAATATAGAGCCCCCCATTAAATATCTGCTCACTAAAAGTCGTACCGACTTGCCAAGCGCAAGCAGCCCCTTTAAAAAGCGTATTTAATGCAAAGCTTTGATTTCCGTAATAACCGGTAAGAGATATACGAGGAAATAGGTTAGCTTTAGCCACTCCCACATTGGCATGGGCAGCTATTAAATTCAATTCGGCCTGCATCACATCTGGTCTTTGCTCTAACACGTCGGAAGGTAATCCAGCAGGAATGGAAGGAGGTTGCGCAAGCTCTTCAAGTATTTTACCCCGCCTAATATTACCGGGATTACGCCCTAGTAAAATACATAAAAGATTTTCTTGCTGAGCTACATTAACTTCTAGTTGTTTAACAAGGCTAGCAGCAGTATCTCTTTCAGCGCTTGCTTGGGTAATAGGTAATTCAGAGCTTTCTCCTTGCTCCCACTGAGCTGTCATCAATTCCAAAGACTCTTGAAAGGAGTTTAAAGTTTGCTGTGCCACTTGCAATTGCTCATCATATTGACGTAAAGTAATATAGCTATTGGCTAGCGCACTTACTAAAGTAAGGATAACGGTGCGGCGCGCTTGAATTTCCCCTAAATATTGAGCTAAAGCCACATCAGAAGCAGAACCTAGACGTCCCCAAATATCTAATTCATAAGCACACGATAACAAGGCAGAAAAACTATTTATTAAGCGTAAGTTTTGCGCAAGACCTAAATTAGACTGAGCAGAAAGCCCTTGCCTTAAGGCGCTACCATCCCCCGTAATTTGAGGAAAAAGCTGGGAGTTAGTGGCCCTAAATTGGCTGTAATAGGCTTCTACAGAAGCCATCGCTGCTTGCAAAGTGTAATTATTTTTTAAAGCTTCTATAATTAAGGCTTCTAATACAGGATCGCCTAGTTGCTGCCACCAATAGATATTTGCTAAGCCACACGCCTCATGAACAGGCAAGCGCCAATTTTCAGGAACATTGACAGGTGGACGTGTATAATTTGGCCTAAAAACACAAGAGGAAACCATAAATAAGCCTATACAGGCGAGAAAAAAACGCCCGCCTTTGTAAGCCTTTGTCTTTAAATTATACATTTGTCTTGTCCGATGTTTCTTTAGAAGTTTGTGTGGATGGATAGCCAGCTTTTTTTCCTCTCCAATTTGCTATTTCTTCTAATAGCTTATAGAAAAAAGGAACAAAAAAAACGGCTAAAAAGGTAGCTGTTATCATTCCCCCTAAGACGCCCGTGCCCACCGAATTACGGCTGGCTGCCCCAGCTCCTTTGGCCATAAATAAAGGAACAACGCCTAGTATAAATGTTAATGAAGTCATCATAATGGCTCTTAACCGCAGCTTTCCAGCTTCTAAAGCTGCTTCTGCTAAAGGCAGGCCTTCTTGGTGCTTGATCACTGCAAACTCTACAATAAGAATTGCATTTTTTGCAGAAAGAGCAATTAAGGTAATCAAGCCTACTTGAAAATAGACGTCATTGCTCATTCCATTCATCCACACAGCCAAAAAGGCTCCTAAGAGGCCAAAAGGCACTACCATTAAAATGGAAAAAGGCAGAGACCATTTCTCATAAAGTGCTGCCAGTATCAGAAAAACCATGAATAGACCCGCCGCCATGACTTTAAGGCCTGTGCCTACCATTTTTTTCTCTTGATAAGATTGTCCTCCCCATGAGAATGACATTTCAGGAGGCAGTATCTCTCGCGCTATCTCCTCCATAGCAGCCATAGCCTGGCCTGAGCTAAAGCCTGCCGCCGCACTTCCATTGATTCTGGCGGCATTAAAACTATTAAAGCGGCTAATCAGAGAAGGGCCTGTGCTATTACGTATATTTATCAAGGATTTTAGAGGAACCATGCTTGCATTTAAAGATCTGACATAGATTTCTCCAAGCTTATAAGGAGCGCTACGGTAAATATCTTCTGCTTGAACATAGACGTTATATACGCGGCCAAACTTGTTAAAATTGTTAACATATAAAGAGCCCATCATGGCTTGTAGGGTTTGATAAACCTCAGCAATGGAGACAGCCATGCTTTTAGATTTTTCACGATCATAGGAAAGAAAAAACTGTTTAGCCGTAGCGTCAATATTGGTAGAAACACCCCTAAGAACAGGGCTCTGGTTAGCCTTAGCAACAATTTCTTTTGCGTATTTTTCCAAAGATTCGATATTACCTGAAGACCTGGACTGTACCCAAAATTCAAAGCCGCCCACACTGCCAATGCCTTGAATAGCAGGTGGATTGAAAGGAATAACCACCGCCTCTTGCAAAGCTGCATATTTAGGAGCTAACTGCTGCAATAAGGCTGGAGCCGCTTGATTTTTGCCCGTCCGCTCACTCCAATCTTTGAATACGATAAAATAGCTAGATTGGTTATTTCTATTTAAACCATCTAATAATCCAAACCCATCTAAGGCGACAACATCGGTGACAGCAGGATGAGTCTTCGTTAGGTTATCTATCTGGCTAGTTACAGCATCGACGCGATGTAGGCTAGCCCCATCGGGCAGCATGCCGACTGCCATGATATAGCCTTGATCTTCGATTGGAATAAAACTAGAAGGTACTAGTTTATACATAAAACCTACGCTTAAGCAAACTATCACAAAAATAGATAGAGCCAATAGAGGATTCATAAGGAGTAGACGTGCAATTTTTACATATCGATTTCCCAACCTTTCAAAAGCATGATTGAATTTAATCGTAAATTTTGAATCCTCTTTTTTATGTTTCAACAATAAAGCAGCAAGCGCAGGACTTAAGGTTAACGCGACCACGCCTGAAATCACTACGGCAATGGAAATAGTAATAGCAAACTGACGATATAGCTCGCCTGTAATTCCACCTAGAAAGGCTACGGGAATAAAGACTGCACACAGTACAAAAACAATGGCTATTACAGGACCTGACACTTCGGCCATGGCTTTTTTAGCGGCTGCTGTAGCCGATAATTTTAAGGCGCGCATATTATGTTCAACATTCTCAATAACGACAATTGCATCATCGACTACAATACCGATAGCTAAAACCATAGCAAATAATGTTAAAGTATTGATGGAATATCCTAAGACAAGCATCCCCGCAAATGCACCAACGATGGATACAAGCATAGCCAGCATCGGAATCAAGGTAGCCCGCAAATTTTGCAAGAAAAGAAGCACCACTAAAACCACTAATATGGCAGCTTCTAAAATAGTGATGGCCACTTCATGAATAGAAGCTTTTACAAATTTGGTTGTATCATAAGGGATAGTATATTCGATGCCGTTGGGAAAGCGGGTAGCTAATTCTTTCATCTTCGTTTTAACTTTATCGGCAACTTCTAGAGCATTGGCTCCATATTGCTGATAAATAGCAATGGCTGTCATCGACTTATTATTAAGCTTAGCATTTACGTCATAATTAGCAGCACCCAGCTCAACTTCTGCTATATCTTTCACAAAAACCATCGAACCGTCGGCATTTGCTTTGATAATAATGTTTTCAAATTCTTCTGCCGTCGTTAATCGCCCAGTAGCTAGCATGGGTAAAGTTAGCTCAATAGGTAGAGAGGTAGGGTTTCCTCCTATCATACCAGCTGGTACCTGGCTGTTTTGCTCCCTAATAGAGTCCACCACATCGGACGTCGTAATTCCCAATTGCGCCATGCGATCGGGTTTAAGCCATATGCGCATCGCATAATCTCGAGCCCCTATAATGCTGACTTGGCTTACTCCAGGAATCAACTGTAATTCAGTTACCACATTGATGGTGGCATAATTACTCATAAAAATATCGTTATAACGGCCATCCGGAGATTGCAAAGCTACAAATAAAAGGATATTAGGTGTCTGCTTCTGCACGATTACACCCTGGCGTTGCACTTCTTCGGGTAATTGAGCCAACACCTTACTCACGTTGTTATTGACATCAATTTGTGCTTTTTTAGGATCAGAACCTACTTCGAAATACACATTTAAAAGATAATTGCCTGAAGATGAATTTTGGGAAGACATATAAATCATATTCTCCACCCCATTGATCTGCTGTTCTAAAGGAGCGGCCACGCTATCAGCAATTGTTTGGGCCCCCGCGCCTGGATAATAGGTGGAAACTTGGATAAGAGGAGGAGTAATATTGGGGTACTGCTCAATCGGTAAATTCATTAAAGCAATGAAACCGGCAAACATAATAATAATAGACAAGACGCTAGCAAAGATGGGGCGGTCGATAAAAAAGTTGGAAATTTTCATCCTTTATTCCCCTATTTGGGGCAAGATGAGCTCTTGCTTGTGATTCTTATCCACCTTAATTTCCTTGGTGACTTTGATGGGGCTGCCTTGTCCCACTTTGTTAATACCATCAACAATCACTTGGTCCCCCTCTCTCAATCCCTCTTCTATAATCCAGTAATCACCATACCAATCTCCTACGATCACATTTTGTATGGCAGCTTTCCCTTCTCTTACGATGTAAACATACATCCCTGTTTTACTTTCCAAAAGGGCTTTTTGAGGAACATAGATGGTGTTAGGTTTAATAGCCCCTTTAACATTGACGCGGACAAATTGACCCGGCTTAAGAATAAGGTTAGGATTGGGAAGCTGGGCACGCATCGACAAGGTGCCTGTTTTTTGATCATATGCGGGAGCAGAAAAGTTAACTTCACCTCGAGAAGGATAGCGACTTCCATCAGCTAATATTACCTCTACCCCATAATTTTTATCCTTTGGTAAAACTAACGTACGATTTTTAACCTCTTTATCTATTTTTAAAATCTCATTTTCAGAAATACTAAATGAAATCCAGATAGGATCCAAAGCGGTGATAGAAGTCATTAACTGATTAGAGCCAGGGGAAATAAGAGCGCCTTGACGATAGCTTGATTTTCCAGAAAGACCGTTAATAGGAGAAGTTAGGAGGGTATAGCTTAAATTAATTTCTGCCACCTTCAAAGCAGCCTCTGCTACTTGCACGCTAGCTTGGGAAGCTAATAAATTGGCTGTAGCCTCATCTAAATCTTTCTTACTGACGGCATGCTTGGCATACAAAGGTGTTAGGCGTTCTACAGTTTGTTGGGCATTCCATAAAAGCGCTTTTTCTCTAGCTAGGTTTCCTTGGGCTTGTTCAACAGCAGCTATAAAAGGAGTTTGGTCTAATTTGAAAAGCAGCTGTCCTTTTGTTACTTGAGCCCCCTCTATATAGGCAATCTCTTCCAAGTAACCCTCTACTCGCGCGCGGATTTCAACCTGATGAGAACTTTCGGCATAGCCCACCGATTCGTAAATCCAGGGAATAGTGTCTTTTTGAATAGTTAGAGCACTGACTTCTACAAAAGGAGGAGGAGGCAAGGATTTTTCGCCTCCGCATGAAGCAGCTAGCAAAAACACCAAAGCTATTAATAAGAAGGGGCGTAAAAAATTTACTTTTATCATAATCTGTCATCTTACGTGCTTAATCAAAATTTTTATCTTGTACCAGAAGATGAAAATGCAAACAATAAATTTTATCCTTACATTGACTTTTATACTTTAGCGCGTTACACTCACCCCCTTAAACATGTATTCTTTATAACCTATGGCTTTCCATGATAAATTTAAAAAAGGGAGTTAATTGGTCTCCCACTATTTTTCTTATTATCTTCCAGGTAGCATTAATTATCTGGCTTCCTTTTTATTTTTATTATAATAGGCCTACTTTATCGATGGTGGCGGCAAGTGTGGTGCTTTTATATGCTACTGGCTTAAGCATTACGGGAGGCTATCATCGTTTTTATTCTCACCGCTCTTATAAAACAAATCTTTTTCTAGAATGGCTTTTACTGTTTTTTGGCTCCATGGCAGGCCAAGGTAGTGCTCTACGCTGGTCTTATGATCATCGCCTGCATCATGCATTTGTAGATACTGACAAGGATCCTTATTCTATCCAAAAAGGTTTCTGGTACGCTCACTTCTTATGGATCATCGAGAAACCTCGACCTATCAATCCTAAAGTAGTTTCTGATTTAATCAGTAATCCTTTAGTTGTCTTCCAACACCGCTTTTATGTATTTTTATTTATTTTAACCAATTCATTAGTTTTCCTCAGTTTAGGCTGGTTTCTAAATGATTATATAGGGGCTTTAACCTTCGCCGTAGGAGTAAGATTATTCTGTCTTTATCATTCCACCTGGTTCATTAACTCTCTTGCTCATACCTGGGGAGACCAACCCTTTTCCCAAGAGCATTCGGCCGTTAACAATTATATAATTTCTTTTTTGACTTTTGGAGAGGGATATCATAACTATCACCATACCTACGCTAACGATTATCGCAATGGTATCTATTGGTATCAATTTGACCCTACTAAATGGCTGATCTGGTTACTTAGCAAATTAGGGTTAGCTTATCATTTACGTACGACAGATAAGTATACCATCAAAAAGCGAATGGTGACAGAACATGCCTACTTGCTTCAAGAAAAATTAGTTAAGTCGTGGGAAAGCAAAAGGATAGAATGGGAGCCTATCATTAATGAATTAGCTAGTAGCCTAGTCAGAAAGATGACAGATTTTTCCCAGCTTAAGAGCCGTTATAGAGAGCTAAAAACACAGTGCACCGAGGCTCCCTTATTAAAAGAGATTAAAAAGGAAATGAAAGCATTACAAAAAAGCCTTCGTCAAGACTGGAAAAAATGGTGGCAGCTTTCTAAAACAATAATGTCCCATGCCTAAAGGAAAAGAAGCTTTGAATGCGGCATGTAGGCAACGCTTTCAAAGCCTTTCAAAGGAAAGAAGCCTATAAAGGCTTTTGGTTTATAGGTAAATAGATTCAATTATAAAGTTTTCTTTTTTTATTCCTGCTTCTAACTTATCTTGGATTTTATTCTTAGTCTCTTGCCAGAGTGCATCATTTTTAGCCGACATCTCCTGCAGATAGGCTTCTGTTTCTTTGTAAAATTTATTTAACTCACAATAGAATTGCTGATGATCTTCTTGAGTTTCAGACTCGGCAATATTTGGAGCAAAGGAAGGAGCTACCTTGATCTCATGCTTTATCCATTGGATAATCACCCGCGCAAGATCAATGGCTTGATGCTGCAAAGGAATCTCCCCTTCATCATAAGGATCAATAATAACACTGTGATCTTCTTTGGTACGGACATTGCCAGGAGATAAGTCCGCAATATAATAGTCCGGGTTAGCAAATATTTGAGAGAATACATCCTTTATATCTTTAAAAGCGGTTTCTCCGGCAATATATTCATAAATGTAATATCCTCTCTCCCAAATATCCTCAATGTTATAAATATGCGCCACAGATATTCCTTTCATCTGGGGAGTCAAATTTAGCAATTTTTTATAAGCCCTTTCAGTAGTAATAATCGATTGCTTTCTCTTCATTTCACTTAAAGTATCATCTCTTAATATTTTAATCACCAGATCAACATTTTCTACTTTCCATACATGATGAAAATCTCCATGGCCTAGATAAGTTAAAATTAATCTCTCCCCTTTTTTAATCAATATTTTCCCTAATTTATCCTCTAAGTCAGGACCCTCATATAGCAAACCTTTTTTATCATCCGGCAATAGCTCCAAGCTAGGTTTTACTAATTCTTGCTTATAATAAGAAAGAGGAAGGGGAGCGCTTTGAACTAAAACATTTTGTTTTTTTTCCTCTTTGGGAGGAAGCGAAAATTGCAAGCGCTGGGGCTCCTCAGAAGCTTTACCCGCACTAGGAATAGAAAAAAGTTTTCGAGCCAAAACAGAGCTTTTTGAAAACATAGCAGATTTAGTGCCAGCAAATGGTGAGGGCGGAAGGGAAGAAGAAGTACCAAAACCGATCTTTAGCGCAGACTTATTCTGAGGTAAAGCTGGCTCGTCCAGATTTAATTTACGCTGCTTACAATTTGCGCTATCCCCATCTTTTTCATCATCATTAAGTTCTTCGATGACTCTTGGTCTTTTTGTACAATACGTGGAAGATAGCTTTTCAGGCTCATTTGAAGAAGCACCGAAGTCTAATTTTATCCCCAGCCTAGTTTTGGGTAAAGGAGTATCCTCCTGCTCAAGTTTGGGTAATTTAAAAGGAGGTAAAAATAAATCCTTTTCTTCATTTCTAGGATGTTTTCCTCTAGAAGCGCTATTTCTACTCGGCGTGGGTGGTGGTTGCTTAGGCTCACGCGGGGGCGAAAGATTTTTAAGGTAAGGATCGTTAGGGGAAATGTTCATTTTATCTCCATATTAGTAATAAATCTATATTTATGGGAAAAATTATAGTTAATCACCTTAAAAACTTCAATATAATAAAAAAATAAAAGTTAATATCATTTAAAAATATATTTTTATAAATAAAAAAATAAAAATAGGCCTGTGAAATCCTTCCAACATTTTTATATTGACGGGATAAAAGGTGATAGGATATAAGGTTCTCTTGCTTAACTAAGGTGGCATGGCCAAGTGGTAAGGCAGAAGCCTGCAAAGCTTCGATCCCCAGTTCGAATCTGGGTGCCACCTTAATTTGTTAAGCTTTCAAGCTCTCTCTTAACTTTAACTCATTTTTAAAATCCCTTTACCTTCTCTCCTCGAGGTATTTAATTTGTTATACCTAGTTGCAACGCCGATCGGTCACCTAAAAGACATTACCTTAAGAGCAATTGAAACGCTGCAAGCCTGCGATTATATCTTATGTGAAGACACACGTCATAGCCTAATTCTACTTAAACATTATGAGATTCATAAGCCTTTAATTAGCTTTCATAAATTTAATGAAGCTTATAAAGAAGAACAAGTTATACAGGATTTAAAAAACAACAAAACCATCTGCTTAATCTCAGATGCTGGTACCCCTGGTATTTCTGATCCAGGCGCTCGCTTAGTTAAAAGATGCCTACAAGAAAACTTAAAAGTTTTCTCCGTTCCCGGCGCCTGTGCAGCCATAAGCGCTATCTGCATTTCAGGATTGGAGACTAACCACTTTTTATTCTATGGCTTTCTTCCGCGTCCACAAGGCGCCTTAATAAATGCTCTTTCAGAAATTTTAAACCAACCTTTTACCTCCATTTGTTATGAATCACCTGAACGTATTCAGAAGGTATTAGAAGCAATCCATCGTCTAGATGCTCATCGAGAAGTGGTTATCGCCCGAGAGCTGACCAAAAAATTTGAAGAAGTAGTACGCGGAACAGCCCAACAATTAATCGCCCGCCATTTAGAGAAGAAATTCAAAGGTGAAATTGTGTTGCTCATTGCTAAAAATTCTGGTCCTTCTTATGAAGAATGGGCCGACCTACCGATTGAAGAGCATGTCTTTAGGCTTCAGCAAGAAAATGCTATCTCTTTACAAGAAGCCATCAAACAAGTCGCCACCCTGCGTTCTATCCCTAAACGACAAGTTTACAATAAAATTCATCATCCTAAAAAACTTTAGTTTTTATTTGATTTTTTTACCTTTATACTCTACAGTACCCACTAAAAACTGCTTTATTTAATTAAAGCAGTCCAAACATAAAGGAGAAAAAGTGGTAAAGTTTTCATTTAAAAAAATGATAGCCTCTCTGTGCTTCGTGCCCTGTCTTGTTCTAACACCTACAAGTGCCCACGCTGTGATTGCTAGCGTAAAAACCTTTGGTATGGCAGCTACAGGCATTGCTTACCCTCAAGATGCTCAAGCAGCTGTTTTTAATCCCGCCGGGATGGCTGATGTGGGAGATCGCTATGATCTAGGATTTGAAGTAGCCCGCACCTCTCGTCAAGCTACAGTTAGGGGTAATCTTTCGCCTCTTCCTAGTGTAAATGGCAAATTTGATGCCAATCATAAGGCAAAATATGCTTACAACGGCGATTTTGGTATCAACAAAATGTTGGGAAACAACATGTCGCTAGGCTTGGTTGTTTATAACCGCAATTTTAGCAAGACCAAATATAAACATGCATTACCTTTATTTGGCACTTCTAAAGTGGGCATGGAATATGCTCATGAAACCATTTCCCCTACATTCTCCATCAAATTATTAGAAAAACACAATTTTGGTGTGTCTCTTAATTATATGATTCAACGTCTATGGGTTCAGGGATTACAAAATTTTGCTAAAGAAGCATTTGGCGTAGGCATTTTCAGCAAATTTCCAAGATATGTGACGAACCATAAATATAGCTATTCGCAAGGGGTAGGCTTTACCTTCGGTTATAGATGCCAAGTGGCAGATAGATTAAGCGTCGGTGTCACCTATCAGCCAAAAACTTACATGAGCAAATTTAAAAAATACAAGGGTTTCCTAGCAGGAAAAGGAAGACTTAATATCCCTCAAAAAATTGGGGCAGGTTTTGCTTGGCGTCTACTCCCCTATGCAACCTTAGCCTTTGATGTCGAATATATCAATTGGCGAAAAGTAAAAGCCCTTCACAGGCCTTTACAGGACAACTTAACTGCTCATAAGCTTGGCGCCCATAACGGTACCGGCTTTGGTTTCCGTGATCAATGGTTTTATCGTTTAGGTATAGATTACGAACTTACCGAATGGTTGACCGTTCGTGCTGGGTATCGCCATACTCGAGCTCCTATCAAACGTTCTCAAACAGCTGTCAATGTTTTGACTGTTGACACCATAGAAGATTACCTTACACTAGGTGCAACCGCTTGTCTTAATTCGAGTAATGAAATCTCGATATTTTATGGACATGGTTTCAGCCATAAGATTAAGGGTAAAAACTCTATTCCTCCTTCATTTGGCTTAGGAGAAGCCAATATTAAACAGTCTGATGATGTATTTGGCGTCTCTTGGGGCCATACCTATTAGACAAGTTTAATATGGCTATCAATTAAACACTTAAGGGCTAAAACTTCTGTTTTAGCCCTTTTTTATTATAATGTCTTTTTTAAATTTTTCTGAGGCAAAAGCTTGCAATCATCTCTAAGGGGCTGTCCCCACACTCCCCTTTTTGATAAAATGAAAGCAAATTCAAAAAAAGGAAGGGCATCATGCGTGGAAGCTATCCTGATGATTTAAAGTGATAAAGAGTGGGAAGAAATCAAGTATATTTTCTCTGTTTCCTATAAAAAAGAAGGGGGCACTGTGACTCTTCTAAACGAGACCTATTAGATGCTATCTTTTGTATGAACCATACAGGATACCAATGGAGACATCTTCCTCATGATTTTCCTCCTTGGAAGACAATGTTTAACTATTTCTCTAGGTGAGAGCTTGCTGGGAAATTTGAAGAGATGAATGCTATCTAAGGAAGAAGAAAAGATATTAGTGACTTCTGACGAGCCGAAAGGTTCTCTACATCCTTGGAATCTTTTAAGCATATGATTTGTTCCATTAACCTATTAGCTGATGAAGACACAAGCCATTTCAGTTACAAGCGAAAACGCTGCTTTATTTTATCTGGAATATTTTCCAGCGGATTTTCTTTCACCTGAAGCTCTAGTAGAATTGGTAGCCGTCTTATCTCTCCTATCTCTGCAGGAAGAGAGGTAAGGTGATTGTTGTTCAAGTAAAGCTCTCTCAGCCGAAAAAGCTGCCTTATCTCTGCAGGAAGGGAGGTTAGTTGGTTGTTGTTTAAGTTAAGCTGTTGCAGCTCAGTCAGCTGCCAAATAGATGCAGGAAGAGAGGTTAGCTGATTGCTGTTTAAGTTAAGCTTTGCCAGCTGAGACAGTTGCCCTATCTCTGCAGGAAGGAAGGTTAGCTGGTTGCAGTTTAAGTAAAGCTGTTGCAGCTTAGAAAGCTGCCCTATCTCTGCAGGAAGGGTGGTGAGCTGGTTGTTGCTTAAGTTAAGCATTCGCAGCCGAAACAGCTGCCCTATTTCTGCAGGAAGGGAGGTTAGCTGGCTGCTGTCTAGGTAAAGGTCTTGCAGCTGCGATAGCTGCCCAATCTTTGCAGGAAGGGAGGTTAGCTGGTTGCTGTTTAAGTAAAGCTGTTGCAGCTTAGAAAGCTGCCCTATCTCTACGGGAAGGGAAGTAAGCTGGTTGCTGCTTAAGTTAAGCGTCCGCAGCTGAGACAGCTGTCCTATCTCTGCAAGAAGGGAGGTTAGCTGGTTGTTGTCTAGGTAAAGCTCTCGCAACTGCGATAGCTGCCCAATGTTTGCAGGAAGGAAGGTTAATTGGTTGCTGTTTAAGTAAATCCTTTGCAGCTTAGAAAGCTGCCCTATCTCTACGGGAAGGGAAGTAAGCTGGTTACCGCTTAAGTTAAGCGTCCGCAGCTGAGACAGCTGTCCTATCTCTGCAGGAAGGGTGGTGAGCTGGCTGCTATCTATGTAAAGCTCTTGCAACTGCGATAGCTGCCCAATGTTTGCAGGAAGGAAGGTTAATTGGTTGCTGTTTAAGTAAAGCTGTTGCAGCTTAGAAAGCTGCCCTATCTCTGCAGGAAGGGTGGTGAGCTGGCTGCTATCTATGTAAAGCTCTTGCAACTGCGATAGCTGCCCAATGTTTGCAGGAAGGAAGGTTAATTGGTTGCTGTTTAAGTAAAGCCATTGCAGCTTAGAAAGCTGCCCTATCTCTACGGGAAGGGAAGTAAGCTGGTTGTTGTTTAACCGAAGCATTCTCAGCCGAGAAAGCCGTCCTATCTCTGCAGGAAGGAAGGTTAGCTGGTTGTTGCTTAAGTTAAGAATTCGCAGCCGAAACAGCTGCCCTATCTCTGCAGGAAGGGTGGTGAGCTGGTTTTGTTTTAAGTAAAGCTGTTGCAGCTGAGACAGCTGCCCTATCTCTGCAGGAAGAGAGGTTAGCTGATTGCTGTTTAATTTAAGCTTTGCCAGCTTAGAAAGCTGCCCTATCTCTGCAGGAAGAGAGGTTAGCTGATTGCTGTTTAAGTTAAGCTTTGCCAGCTGAGATAGCTGCCCGATCTCTGGGGGTAAAGAAGTCAAGCCAATTCCTGTTAAATCTAAACTCGTAATATCTTTGCCATATCTTGTGGCCCACTCTCTAAACAGCTCTCCTTTTTTTTGCAAAGGCAGATACTTAATTTTTTCTTGATCTAAGTATTTCTCTCCCCCAGGAATTTTTTTCCACATTAACAGGCGATTAATATTCACCAGATAAGAGGAGTAATTAGCCAGAGTAAAATAACTTTTTTCCTCGGTTATCCATTTAAATTCTAATTCTAAAGGTGAAAGAAAGCTAGCTAAAGTAAAAATTTGTTTAAAGATGGCATTTACCTTTGCTGCTTCAGAAAGCTCTTCTTCTAGCTTATAAATCCTATCTAAAACAAGAGCCTGCTTGTTAACATTTCCTTGAGGAACATGCACTTTACCTATTTGCTTATAAAGAGAAGGCATGACTTCATTAGTTAGCAGGTGGCGCCATCTTCCACACACGCTAACTAAGAAAGGGCTAGCGCAAGCCTTTAAAATAGGGACTAGTATTTCATTAGGTAAATGCTCAATGGTGACAGAAGAGCTAGGGTTCATTGTATAGCCTCTTTAATTGCCATGAATATTTTTAATCGTTTTTTAGGCAATATATATAAAAAAACACAAAACATACAAGAAAATATTAGAAATAAGACCCTTAGCCTTTAAGCTTGGAAGTAGTGGAATATCAAATAGGTGTAAGCAGAAGTGTTGGCAAGAACAAGATAAGGAAGGATTGATACATACTGAAAGCGTAGCAAAATGAGGTTGCATATACTCGAAGAAGTTAATAATGTAGTTAATGGATTAAAGAAGCATCCTAATCTTTTAGAATCCATTAGAGATTTATTAGATATTACCAAAGGGGTTAAAGAGATGGAAGGAGCGGATGATGCTGAATTTACTCTTATTCCCGAGGTTTAGAGGCTTAAGGAAAAATGCCTTGAGGAATGAGAAAAGCATCAAACAAAGGGGCAGGAAGCCAAGGCTCGAAAATTACACTTATGACAATACTCAAAAAAAGCTAAGCAGGTTTACCGATTGGTTTAAGGCGAGATAGAAAGTAGCCTTAAGGCATGCCAAAAGAGGCTGAAAATAACGAGAGCGTGGCGAAAGATAGAAAATGCTCATGCGATAATGAACTTAAGAATAGGTAGATTAAATAGTCATTGGGAAGCTTACTGGAATTCCTACAAAGCTGCTGCTTGGAAAAGATTGCCAACACTTTTGCTTACACCCTCCTAGAGACTCTAATAAGCTTTTTACTTGCCACACTACTTATGATTTTGCTATGTTGATTAGACTTTTCAACTGGAGATTCTAGCTATGGCCTTCCATCCACATAAAGACCTTAAATACATTCTACACCCTTATATATTCGTGCTTAAAGAAAACCAGGGAATCCAAAATGACCTTTTCGATTATTCACTTTGGATGATGCGTATTTCTCCTGAAACTATACGTTCTCCAAAAGGCGTTGAAGGGAAAAAAGGAATAGTGGGGGACGATTTTGATGCTCTTCAAGCTCATTTAAATTTTTCTTCTCTTCTATAAGAGATTTAGAAAATTGAATTTTCAAGGATAAACTTTGACAGCTAGCACTCTTTTGATTGAAGTGCTAAAAAATTCTAAAACTCCTTGCAAACTTTTCTCGATTCCTATATCTTTTGGTTTTCAAATCAAGGTAGAAAAATGAATTTAACTTTTGCGATTCATCGCCTAGCAAGCTTACTGGTTGATAAAAATAGGCGTACAGGCAATTTTTTATTTTCAGCTTTTCTAGCTAGCAAATTTAGCAAAACCTATCTTCGCTCACCGAGTGAAATTAAAACTATACAGAGCTTTTTAAAAACTAGAAAACCCCTTAGAATAGATCTGCCTTTTGATAAATGGGTCTCTATCCTTAGAAAGCTGAAAAAGCAACCAAAATTTAGGCTAAGCTGAGATGAAGGTTACTATAATATCTACCCTACAAGGGTAGGATAAAGTATTTAGGATTGATAGATTAACAAGTGAATGGTTTCAGTTTATCTAGTCCCCTAACTGTATAATAGGCAATTAAAATAAACTTATTTTGTATTTTAAATAACTTGTACAATTCGTTGACAACAAGGAGTAAAGAACAATGTCTTCTGCACCAAAACAAATTATATTTGAAGAAGAAGCTCGCGAAAAGCTACTTGCGGGTATTAAAGAACTTTCCACAATTGTAGCATTCACACTTGGACCACGGGGTCGAAACGTTGGCTTAGAAAAATCCTGGGGAGCGCCTACCATCACTAACGATGGAAGTACGATTGTCAAAGACATTAGCTTAAAAGATCAGTATAAAAACATGGGTGTTTCCATGGCTAAAGAAGTCGTACAGAAGATGAAGGAAACCTGTGGGGATGGAACTACGCGTGCCACCTTACTTTTAGGAGCGATGGTAGAAAATGGCATTAAATTAATTGCTTCTGGAGCAAGCCCTATTAGTGTGAAACGAGGGATTGACAAAGCTGTTGAAGCAATTGTGAACGAAATAGATAAGCAAGCTATCTCTGTACAAAGTGATCGGGAGATACTTTCTATTGCCAATGTGGCAGCTTCTGGCGATGAAGAAGTGGGCAAAATGATTGCTGAAGCCATAAAAAAAGTAGGTAAGAACGGCGTAATCACCATTGAAGAAGCCAAAGGGACAGATACAACTTTAGAGATGGTAGAGGGAATGCGTTTTGACCGTGGCTACTTGAGCGCTTACTTTTGTACTAACAACGACAAAATGATTGTCGAAATGGAAAATCCTCAGATTCTTCTTATCGATCGTAAAATTAATAGCATTCATGAATTGTTGCCCATCTTGCAGTCAGTAGCTACAACAGGTAAAAATCTACTCATTGTTGCTGAGGATCTGGAAGGAGAAGCGTTATCTACGCTGGTAGTAAACAAACTAAGAGGAACTTTGAAAGTAGCTGCTGTGAAAGCTCCAGGCTTCGGGGATAGACGCAAAGCTATGCTAGAAGATATTGCTATCTTAACTGGCGCAGGAGTAGTGTCGGAAGAGACAGGAATTTCCATGAAAGAAATTCCCGATCATGTCCTAGGATCTGCCGAAAAAGTTATCATCACTAAAGAGCATACAACTATTATGAATGGTGCTGGCCAGCCCGATGCTATCCAAGCAAGAGTGAAGCAAATTGAAAACGAAATTAATAATACCACTAGTACTTATGACAAAGAAAAACTAGAAGAACGTAAAGCTAAATTAAGCGGTGGAGTAGCAGTCGTTCGTGTAGGAGCAGTGACTGAAGTCGAGCTCAAGCCAAAAAAACAACTTTTTGAAGATAGTTTGAACTCTACCAAAGCTGCTATTGAAGGTGGCATTGTGCCTGGTGGAGGGGTGGCTTTTATTCGTGCTAGCCAGATTGTCCCTACCCTTAAACTGGAAGGTGACGAAGCCCTTGGAGCTAAAATCGTGGCCACTGCCTGCGAAGCACCTCTTAAGCAAATTGTATTTAATGCTGGACATGATGGATTAGTGATGCTAGCAGAAGTACGACAAGCGGATGCCAACTTTGGCTTCAACGTAATGAGTGAAAAGATTGAAGATTTAGTAGCTAGTGGCGTAGTAGACCCGGCTAAAGTCATAAAAAATGCATTAACCTATTCGGCTTCCGTAGCAGGTATTGTGCTCATTTCTGAAGCGCTTATCGGGGACGCAGAAGAAGAGGAAGAAAAACAGAAATAATAAGAGTGGAGTGTAAGTCAGATATCATATAGAATGAACTAAAATCTTCTAGATTACTATCACTTACACTCCTCTTGTTTTTTCAATTTGAGCCTCCCCTTATCTAAAAATGAAAAAAAAATATCTTCTTGGTCCTTTTGCTTTTTATGCCCTTCCAGTTAGTATCATGCTCATCTGGTGGTCTCTAGCTTTTAAGCAACCTAATGATCAAGTGCCCGACCTCTGCCCCCTTTGTCCTTCCTCTAAGCCTCTACCCTCTATATTTAAATATCTCTCTACTCTCCAGCGTGAAACCCTACATCAAGCGTTAAATGGAGATTACTCCATGATGAGTAAACTCATCACTGACTGGGACCATGATGCTCAAATCATGGAGCAGTATGGCTATAGGACTGCCAAACGCTTATTAAGAGATGATTTTCTAAGATGCCAACTTTTGGCAAGACAAATTAACAATAGTTCTAAAGAAGAGCTCGATCTTCTTCATGATTACTACCGCCTTTCCTCTATCCAGGATGATAATGGAAATATATTTGATTTATCGACTTCTTATAAACGCTTTCTTCCACAAACTTTTGTGGCAGCAAGCTTTCTGTTAGCCCTTAGTGAGCCCGAATTGATCGTTGCTCTACCCACTGGAATGCGTAAACAAACCTCTATTTATCCTGTCCAGGCCACCCATCTTATTGCTTTAGATGCAGACCGCTACAACACCGAAAAATTGTACAATGCTCGTCCGGATATTGCTTTTGTAGCAGACTACTCAAACCCCTCCACCTTAGAAGCCCTAAACAAACAAGGGATTCCCCTCTTTACTTTAAAACATGTTAACTCGCCTGAAGAAGTTCAAAATGCCTTGCTTCGTATCGGCCACATCATCAATCGCCCCATAGAGGCTGAGCTGCTAAATTATTTTGTTGAAGCGGCTATGCTAGCTATTGATAATCGCTTTAACATGATAAGTAGCACTTTCCCTTCTACTCAACAACCCCCTAAAGTTCTTTTCCTTAAACACCATCTGACCTTTTCAACGCCTTCCTCTCATACCCTTACAGGTAAGTTGCTAAACCGTATGGGCGTTAAGCAATTATTGGGCACTGCGGGAAATCCATCCAAGCACGCTTGGACACTACCCATTCATCACGAGCATATCAGGCAGATGGATCCGGATTATATCATTATTGCTACCTCTGATAAGGATGATAATAAGCGCAGATTCCTTAAAAAACAAATTTTTCAGCTATTAAAAGAAAAGCCAAATAAACCCATTGCTTTTGTAAATGAAGCCCTTCAAGAAAATCCTTCCCAGTATATGGTTTTGGCTTATTATGATTTGTATACAGCGTTAACGCGAGTCAATTAAAATGAATAAGCATCTGTTGTACATTATCCTTTATTTTATCCTCCTTTTATCTGTCATCCTTACTTTAACGATTGGCGAGACAGAATTTATTCAAGTGTGGAAAGATGCGTTAGCACAATTAGCAGGTTCTTCATTCTATTGGAATCCTCTTTTAGACGAAAGGCTTCCAAGGCTTATTGTATTGTTGTGTACTGGAGCTTCTTTAGCTGTAGCAGGAACAGTCACTCAAGCCCTTTTCCAAAATCCTCTCGCCTCTCCTGGTGTCTTAGGAATCCCAGCGGGGGGCAGCCTACTTGTCGTGATAATTTTTATTTGTGAATTACACTACAATTATCCCTACGCCATTCCTATTGCCGCATTTATTGGCTGTTTGGGTACTCTGCTTGTAGTTTATTCTCTTTCTCGCAGAAAAGGGTATGTGGAATTAACCCATATGGTCTTAACAGGTATTGCTGTGTCTACGCTCATAGTTACTATTCAAAGCTCTATTATCTATGCTTTTCGAGATCGCTGGCATATTATACAAACTTTAACCGAATGGGAAGCAGGGTCCACCTCGGATCGTAGCTGGATGCATGTGCACCTGCAACTTCCGCTTACTCTTTTTGGTCTCTCAAGCTGCTGGCTCTATAGCAAAGAAATCAATATGATGGCCTTTGGAGAGGAAGAAGCTAAAAATCTAGGGGTAGAAGTGGATAAAATCCGTTGGCGGCTATTTTTAAGCATCTCTTTATTAATTAGCGGCGCTGTGGCCGCGGTGGGAAATATAGCATTTTTTGGTCTTCTACTCCCCCATCTTATTCGCCGCTTTGCAGGTCCTAATAACCAGCAACTGATCCCTCTGGCTATTCTTGGAGGTGCGGCCATTTTGACTGCTATGGATGTAGGATTGCGCTTTTTTTCCTTGCAAGCTTTTTCTATAGGCAATATCTCAGGTATAATGGGAGGGATATTTTTTCTTTGTATTTTAATGGGAAGCCGTTATAGGCACGCTTTGTTGGGAAAAGGAGACTATGCGTGTATGCTTCTGCTAGCTTTCATTCTGACTGCTAACTTACAGGAAATGAATGCTTGAATTAAAGAATTTAACTTATAAAGTAGGCCATAAAACCCTAATCGAGAATATTTCTTTAAATTTTATACCCGGCTTTATCTATGGTATTATTGGTCCTAATGGTGCAGGAAAAAGTACTTTGCTTAAAACTTTGACAGGCATATGGAAAGCTACGACCGGAAAAGTATACTGGAAGCACCAAGAGCTACTTTCTCAGGATAGGACAACCATTAGCCGGACTTTATCCCTCGTTCTTCAAAATCCTCAGCCCCATTTTGCTTTTAGTGTGGCTGAAATGGTGGAGATGGGCACTTATCCTCGCCACGATCTTAGGAAAAAAGAAAAAAAAGCTAAAGTTCAGTGGGCTTTAGAATTAGTCAATGGTTGGCATTTAAGAGATGAACGTATAACTGAAGTTTCGCAAGGAGAAAGGCAAAGAATTTATATTGCTCGCTCGTTAGTCACGCAATCGCCTATATTGGTACTAGATGAACCTACCTCTAATTTAGATATCAAACATCAACTAGAAATATGGAATTTACTGCGTCGATTATCTCAAGAAGGTAAATTAATTATTGTAGCTAACCATGATTTATATGCTACCGAACGTTTTTGTGATCAAGTAGCCGTTTTAAAGCAAGGATGTCTTTACTATCAAGGAGCATTTGCTGCCATGAAATCCTCCTCCTTGCTTTACGAAGTGTTTGAAATAGCCCACCTATGAGAGAATCTTTAAAGGAGTGGTTTTTTTTCTTGCATGAATACCTTAAATTTTAGCTTATGATTTGATCATGCAAGCAATCTTTTATCTTTAAGGCAATAGGCCTACCATAAAAAATTTGATAAACCTATAGGTTTTTAGCTTAGATTTTTAATTGCTTTTTTTCTTTCAAGGCAATTAATATTTTTCACTTTCTATTTATATTCTTTTATATTAAAATAATTAAATTAAACTAATATCCCTCTATTTTTTTATTTATGAACAAGACTTTGCAAGTTACCCAGTTTGATGCTGTGACTAATCGTAACATCAATGCCTGGCTTAAAGAGGCTTATGATGAACACACCAAGCTAGCCATACAGAAGTTACTTAAAGAACATCCTGAGGAAATAGCCGATGCATTTTCTACTAACCTCTCTTTTGGCACAGGTGGCCTACGTGGGATCATAGGGGTAGGAACCAATCGCATTAATCAGTATACCATTAGGGCCTGTACGCAAGGCTTGGCTAATTACTTAAATAGCCAACCTACCCCTGCTTCTCACCTTTCTGTATTGATTGGATACGATTGCCGCCATTATTCGCGCGAGTTTGCAGAAGAATGCGCTAAAGTTTTAGCAGGCAATAACATTCAAGTGTACATCTATCAAGATATTCGCCCCACTCCTTTAGTCTCCTTTGGATGTCGTTATAAAAAATGTGACGCTGCTATTATGCTAACAGCTTCGCATAATCCTGCCCAGTATAATGGTTGCAAAGTATATGGAAAGGATGGAGCGCAGGTGTCACCTCCTCATGATCAACTGATTGTTAAAGAAATCAATAAAATTACCGATCTTAAGATGATTAAGTATGAAAAAGAACTCAATCATTCCCTTATAAAATGGATAAAAGATGAGATTGATCAAGCGTATTTAAAAGCTATCATGCCTTTGCAGCTCTATCCGGAAGAAAATAAAAAGGAAGGTAGTACTTTAAAAATTGTTTACACTAGCTTGCATGGAACTGGGATTACAATTGTGCCTACGGCTATGAAAAGCTGGGGATTTTCCACTATACAATTAGTGACTAAACAAGTGACTGTTGATGGAGATTTTCCCACAGTAAAATCACCTAATCCCGAAGAAGAAGAAGCCTTAAAGCTCGGTAAAGACACTCTTAAGCATGTTAAGGGAGAAATTTTAATTGCTACTGATCCGGATGCCGATCGTGTCGGCATCGTGATTAACCATCAAGGCCAAATGTATCCTCTTGATGGTAATCAGCTGGCTTGTTTATTGCTGGATCATATTTTAGAAGCACTTTCTAAGCAAAAACGTCTTCCTAAAAATGCTGCTTTTGTGAAAACTATTGTTACCTCAGAACTTTTTCAAAAAATATGTGAGAGCTATGGCAAAACATGCTTTAATGTGCTCCCAAGCTTTAAATATATAGCAGAAAAAATCCGTGAGTGGGAAAGCTCATTGGCCTGTTATCAGTATTTGTTCGGTGTTGAAGACTCTTGTGGCTATCTCTATGCAACTTTGGCACGCGATAAAGATGCAGTCCTCACCTCTCTATTAATTTGTGAAATGACTTTACAAGCCAAACTTCAAGGCAAAACATTAATAGATAGGCTCCATGAGCTTTGGCAAAAGTATGGCACTTACGTAGAAGAAATTTTTACTTTAAAATTTGAGGGTACTAACGCTGGCAAGGAACAAATACTAAAAGGAATGAGTGCATTGCAAGAAAATCCTCCCCAAACAATTGGAGGGATTGAAGTGATTAAGATTGAAGATTACTTAACATCCCAACGATTGGATTTGAAAACAGGAAAAATTGAAGAAATTTTTCTTAATAAATCGGAATTTTTGGTATTTTATTTAGCTGATGAGTCTAAATTAGCCATTCGCCCTTCCGGAACAGAACCCAAGATTAAAGTCTACTGTGGAGTGAGAAGGAAAAATTTTATAAATGTGGAAAAGGCTGCAGCGGAAGGAAAGAAGCATGCTCAATTTCTTCTAGAAGCCTTTCAATGTCAGCTTTATAAGAGTTGTATAGGAAGAATAAATAATGATTAGCTCCTCTTTTTCTTCTAAGCGATGCAATCTTCGTGAAGATGAATAGCAAAGCTAGTAGGAAATAACAAACTTTTCAACAGAATTAAGCTCCTTATTTTAAAGATAGCTTAAGGAAAAATTTTTGTATGATGTCTATAAATGTGGAAGATCCTTTTAGTTGCTTAAGGCAAAGCTTTTTAGAAATCGATCCTGCTCGAAAAAAACTACTTTTGAATCAACTCTCTTATTCTAAGCGAGAAGATCTTCTTAAAATCATTCGTCAGGGTGCTAAGGCGCAAGTTAGTAAAGAAAGCTTTCTCTTCCTAAAAGGCCAAGTAAAAAGCATTCATCATTTAACGCCTAATTTAACAAGCAGACGCAATTATTCTATTCTTTCTCAAATGCTTGCCAAATGCAAAGCCATGGTAAAGCATCTACTAGCTTTTTTCAATATTATGACTGCTATGGCTACTCACTTAGTGGCTCAAAAGATTTTGTTTAAAAATAAAGCTTCCGTAAAACAAAAACCCTACATTACTGAGCTGGCTTTTCTAAAGCTTCTTCAGGCGATCCACAGCTCTCAGGAAGATAGCTATAAAATCAACTTCGCAAAATTACTAACCGAGCATGGATATGCGGCCGAGTTTAAAAATATTGAATTTTCTGCTAACTTTCAATTTTTTAAAAATGCTGATTTGGAAGGAATTGTTTTTACCCATTGTACCCTTCGATGGAATCATTTTGGAAAATCAAGATTAGAAAATGTGGTTTTTCAGGGATGTAATTTATCTAATATATCTTTTATGAATACCTCTCTTACAAATTGCTTCTTTAATCACTGTGAAATGCGAGAAGTGATGTTTACAGCAGCCGAGCTGGATAGCACTGCGTTTAAAAGTAGCTCGCTTATTACTTGTAGTTTTGAGGACGCCACTCTACGCCAATGTTCTTTTCATAAAGTTATTATGCCAGCCACACATTTCCTTGAAGCAGTAGTCATTGATACTGCCATCCAAAAAAGCGAATTAAAGAATACCGTATTTTTTGGCAACCTAGATAAATTTGATTTTCCTGCCAATGATTTGTCTCGTCAAAGTGCTATAATTTCTAAACCCATTACAGCTATTCTGGTCCATCCTGAGAATCGAGGGTTAAGTGTTCCCAAAGTATTCATCAAATTAGATAAGATTGCTGGCTTACTACCTCTGCGCATCACCCTTCAACCCCAAAAACTTACTAAAGAAGCTACAAATCAAGAAGCTGACATTTTAATTAATAAGGTAGGCTCCTATCGCAAAAGTAAAACTCCTATTCCTCAACGCATCCTGCATGCTGTAGCTGAAAATCCTCATCTCTACCCTAACTGTGCCTCAATTTTAAAAAAAGCTCATACATTAGCCTCCGAAGTAGATTCTTTCTTTTTGCCTGGTGGGGAAGATATCCCCCCTGCCCTTTATGGAAGAAAACAGGAAGAGCCTACAGAATGGGATAGAGATTACCGTCGTTCTTTCCTAGAATTATCTATGATGCATTACGTCCATTATCAAGGGCTTCCTTTAATGGCTAATTGCCGAGGCTTCCAGCTAGCCAATGTTTATTTTGGAGCTCAGCTTGAGCAACATGTGGAGGGACATAACAATGTCTTACAAATATTACCTGGTGCAAAAAAATCTTATCACGGGCTTTCTTATAAAGCTTTAAAAAAGCCTATGATTAGCTTAAGCTCCCACCATCAGGGGGTTTCTACGGAATTAGCAGCCACTGAATTTATTGAACCTTTAATAGAATATGAGGGCTTAGTAAAGGCTTCAGAAGCTAAATACTCGGGAGCAGCTCCCCTAATATTATTGCAATTTCATCCTGAATTTCTCAAAGCTCAAACTGCCCACACATTTTTTTTAGAGATCATTGATAAAGCCCTAAACTTCATTCTGTCTAAAAGAAACGATCTCTTTTGGAAAATATTTTTCGACAGTGCTAATACCCACCGCTACCGCAAAATTAGCTTAGCGGCTTTAAAAAATTCTGTAAAACTTCATCGATAATTTTTCTGAGAGCACGCTTAGTTTTTCTTATGAGAGCCATAGAGTTATAGACTAAAAAACTTAAATCTACTTATCAAGCCCCTCTAAAAGCTGTCTTTTTACTTAAGGAGAGGTCTTCATAAAATAGGGAGTGGCATAAGAAGCAACTCAAAAGCTTGTCATATGCTTTAAAAAAATTGCCTCCCTAACCTGAAAAGAGAAACATCTGGCTAGCCGTTGTCCCTCTATAAAAGCCTACTTTTTTTAAAATCTAGGATTCATTAGAAAGCTGCTTAAAAAGCCTATGATTTATTATTTTTATGAGCAACAGCCCGTTTTCTAGGGTGATTACGCTCTGGAGGGGGATTCCCTATCCAAATAGGCTTACGTCGAATATGATGGAGGACACGGCTTAGAGCCTTTAACTCTTTTTCTGTCACTAGGGTAACGACAACTCCAGCACGCTCTTGACGCCCCGTACGGCCAGAGCGATGAACATAGACATCCGGGCTATCAGAAAGTTGATAAATAAAAACATGGGTAATATTAGAAAAATCTAAACCTCTTGCTGCAATATCGGTAGCTACTAGATAACGAATTTTGCCATGGCGAAACTTGTTTGTAATTATAGAACGCACATCTTGCCCCAACCCCGCATGCAACAAATCGACGTCCGCCATTTTACGTTGCAACGTCCGACAAACTTTTTCGCATTGAATTCTTGAATGGCAAAAGATAATGGTTTGCTTAGGTTTTAATTCTTCTAGTAGGCTAAGTAAAGCTTGATCCCGCTGATCATAACGACAATATAAAAAGCGATGCTCTATGGACTCTGGAGAGACTTCATCAGACAACAAAGAGATTTCTTGTGGAGCTTTCATATGTTTTTTTGCCATACTACGAATCTCTTCTTGCATCGTCGCAGAAAATAATAGCGTTTGATGCTCATGGACCAGGCAATTAATAATAAAGGCCAGGTCATCATAAAAACCCATGCCAAGCATTTCATCAGCTTCATCTAGAACTAGGATATCTACTTGTGTCAAGTCGATTTGCCGGCTATAGATAAAGTCAATCAAACGCCCTGGTGTAGCTACTAACACTTGCACGCCAGATTTTAGTTTAGTTTGCTGCATGGTCGCATCTTCCCCTCCAAAAATAGCAAAAGCTTTCACTTTTTTTTCATAGCCAATTTTTTGAGTTTCAGTTGCATATTGCATGGCAAGTTCACGCGTAGGAACAATGATAAGAGCTTGTACGTGAGGAGAGTCAGGATTGACTTTATTACAAATCGGAATGGCACAGGCGGCTGTTTTACCTGAGCCTGTTTTAGACAAGGCGATAAGGTCTTTTCCTTGTAGTATCAAAGGGATAGTTTGGACTTGAATAGCAGAAGGTTGTTTGTATTGCATCCTTTCAAGAGATTTAAGAATCAAAGGATCTAAGTTCATATTTTCAAATAATGTCATTGGCACCGTTTTTTAATATTATTCGCAAGGATTTTTATTGATATAAAATTAGGGATAAAATGACGAAATAAAACAGCTAAGCGGTATTTCCAGTTAAAAACATTTACAGTTTTTAAGCTTTTAATTTGCTTCCATATCTGTTCAGCAGCAAATTGAGAAGTCATAATGCCCTTTTTATTAATTGCAGGATTTCCTCCTGCGCGGATTCTAAAATTAGTGTCGACCATGCCTGGGCAAGCTACTAGCACTCTTATCCCTTTTGGACGCAGCTCATAATCTAAAGAATAGGACAGCTTATTCACAAAGCTTTTAGAGGCCGCATATACGGAGAGATATGGAAATGTAAAGAATGCAGCCACCGAAGAAACATTCATAATTATTCCTGTTTTATTGGCTTTTTCCATAGCTTTAGCGGCCTCAAGACTTAATTCAAGTAAAGCTACACTGTTAACCTCTAATATTTGCAGCTGTTGTTCTGTAGAATAATTAATAGCTTCATTATATAAAGCAAAACCCGCATTATTGATAATCAGATCCGGGGCTTGCTGACGAATAATCTCTACGACAGCTTGCCTTCCTTCCGAGGTAGAAAGGTCGGCGGGGACAATTTCTACACTTACTTTTAGTCTTAAGACTTGCGCAGCTTTTTCTAGCTGAACAAGCTGACGACCACTTATAATTAAACGAATGCCCTCAGCAGCTAAAACTTCACAAAGAGCATAGCCAATTCCCGAGGTGGCACCGGTCACTAACGCTAAAGAAGGGGTTGGCACTTTACGCCTCACAGGAAGGGATCGTTTCACCATTAGCTGTTTCTTTTTTAAGCTCTTTGGTAGGATATTTGACACGGGAGTGACCTGAAGCCACCAGCGTTTTAATCAATGTTTCTTTCACCATCGCTAATTCTTCAAACGTCAGTAAACAATCATCAAACTGTCCATCATCGGCTTTTTCACGAATCAAGCGGTTAGACAACTCGGATAAAGTATGCTCAGTCACTTTATCTAAAGATCTTGAAGCGGCTTCTAAGGTATCCGCAATCATAATGATGACAGATTCTTTGCTACGCGGCCTGGGTCCTGAATAGCGAAAATCTTTTTCATCCACCAGATTGATATCCCCTTCCATTTTTTCTAATTGCTTACGATAAAAATAATAGACCCGTGTAGTTCCATGATGTTCTTTAATAATATCGATGAATTGTTCAGGCAGACCTGCTTTGCGCCCCATGGCTACACCTTCACTAACGTGAGCTAAAATCACCTGAGCTGATTCTAAAGGTGTTAGCAATTGGTGAATATTCATCCCTCCTTGTTGGTTTTCAGTAAAATACTGAGGAGTTGCTAACTTGCCCACATCATGATACAGCGTGGCCACCCTACAAAAAAGTCCATTAGCTCCTATGGCAGAAGCAGCTGACTCTGCTAAATTACCCACGACTACCGAATGTTGATAGGTGCCGGGGGCTTCTATAGTTAAACGGCGTAGCAGATCATTATTAGGATCCATGTACTCCATCAAAGTGACATCGGTCATGATGCGAAAAACGGATTCGAAAAGAGGTAAAAGTCCTACGACTAAGATAGCACTTAAAAGTAGAAAAAAAGCTACGCACATAATATCAGGAAAAAGAGAAAAATTCCATAAAGAATTATTATAGAAAGACATCGCTAATATTAGTCCTACTGCACTAACCCAAGCTTTGCCGCAGACTACAAATATCTCTTTACGTTTGCGCAGCGAATGAGTACTTAAGATAGCCACTAGGGCAGTGGCTAAGTTTAGAATCATAAATCCTTGCCGATCAAACGCCAGGGTCATAGTGAAAATAAAGGTTAAAAGAGCGCTTACAAAAGTGGCAACAGCTGAATTCATTAAACTACAAAGTAAAATAGCTGCGAAGGGAACGAATAGAGGATAACGAACAACTTCAATCAGATTGATTTTAGAGTTAAGTAAAAAAAACTCGGTAATCTTAGTTAATCCTAGTGTAAGGAGCACAATAGTAACAATCAAAAATAGCTTACGGTTGGAGGTCAGTATAGAGGGGCTATTAACATGAAAATAAGCTACGCAAATGCCTGTCAAAAGTAAGGTCATCACAAAGCTACCCAGCAAAGTCAAAGGATGCCATAAGTTGCGGCTTTCCCCTAAAGCTTTTTTCATGGCTTGCAACATGGCAATATGCCGAGCAGTTACTTTATCACCCTGATTTATTATCCGGCTTCCTGCACTTACATGCGTATACTTATCAGGCACTAAAGCTTGAATTTTTCTACTAATGTAGCGATAAGCGGGAAAATCCTCTTGAACTTTCCAGGTCATCGCTTGAAAATAGTCAATAATAAAATTAGCCGTTACACTTGATATAAAAGTGGGAGGAAAAGTAAATTCTTTGACATAATCCCAGACTGCTGAAGGAATGATAACATCCTCCATTTCTTCTGGGGTGTAAGCTAAATAATTTTCCGTTGATAACCCGATGTCTTGCATCTTCTGCATCGTACGGGGATCAGTAAAACGCAGTTTGAGAAGAGCTTTTTCCAGGGCATCTACCCCTTTATACATTTCTTCAAAAGTGCTTTTTTCTGAATATTTGCGCCAATCCTGATTATAGATAAGAAAATTTTCAAATTCTATTCGTCTTTGCCGTACACATTTTTCAGATAAAGCATAAATCTTGCCTACATCTTTAACCACTTCTTGTTTTAAAATGATGGTGGCTTCTTCATCATAAAAGTCAAAATCCACCTGTGTAACAGTATAGTTAGGAGCAATACTATTTAACTCAAGCACTTCTACACGAACTTCTCGAAAGTGGAGAAAAGCAAAAAAGCAAATAAAAAAAATAGTACCAATGAGTAAACGTATTCCAAAACTTTTGTCAAAAAAACCTTGCTCGCGGGAAAACTTTAACTCATTATAGTTGGCAATCTCGCTCGCTTTGTCATTCATATTATTTTATCCTAATCTTCTATAAATTCTTGTTTCCATCCTATAGTATGCTTAGTGAACCAAGAGTTACATCAAATTGCCATCATAACATATTAATTAAAATTAATCCCCATTTTTATTTGTTGCGGCACCCTCAAATCATGAGCCATGCCCTGCTGCAAAGATAAATAAGACAATTTTTTAGAGCCTAGGCGCATTAATTAGAGCTGCTAACTTTTTTTCTTTCGTGTTAGCATCTCTCTTGCAGAGCCCTATCCTAGCTAGTTTTTTTTGCTCACGGGTCAAGAATATCAGTTTTATTATTTATTTCTTGCAGCATATTGGCTGCTTTCTTCAGAATCAGTTACTCAATTCCTTTAGCTGCCCGATTTACCCATGCATAAGAGTAATAAAAAAAAAGTGTTAGTTACCGGTGGAGCTGGCTTCATTGGCTCTACTGTGAACAAGTTACTTCACGAAGCCGGCTACGATACTGTCATTTTGGATAACTTAAGCCAAGGCAAACGCAACCGCGTAAAATGGGGAACTTTTATTGAAGGCGATATGGGTGATTCCCTTCTCTTAAAAAAACTTTTTGCTCATCATCAGTTTGATGCCGTGATGCACTTTGCTGCCTTTATTAATGTAGGTGAATCTGTACATAACCCAGAGAAATATTATATTAACAACGTGTCTCATACATTAAATTTATTGGAATGTGTTAAAGAATTTAGTGTAAAAGCCTTTATATTTTCTTCCTCTGCAGCTGTTTATGGTTTACCCAAGGCTAACTTCATTTCTGAAGATCATCCCACTCATCCTATTAATCCCTACGGCGAAACCAAGCTTATCATTGAGAAAATTTTAGATGATATGGATAGAGCTTATGGAATTAAATCTGCTAAACTGCGCTACTTTAATGCGGCCGGTGGGGATCCTGAAGGAAAAATCAAAAATGATTTTTCTGCGTCCTCCAATCTTATTCCTATTGTTCTTCAAGCGATTCTAGATAATCGGCCTGTCACTGTCTTTGGAAAAGACTACCCTACTCCCGATGGAACTTGCTTAAGAGACTACATTCATATTTACGACTTAGCTACTGCTCATATAAAGGCCATGGAGAAATTATTAGCTGGGGGCCCCACGGAAATTTATAATTTAGGAAATGGAAAGGGATTTAGTGTAAAAGAAGTGCTTCAAGCTGCCGAAAAGGTTACCAAACAAAAAATTCAAGTCATTGAAGGGCCCCGACGTCCTGGGGATCCTCCTTGTCTTTTAGCCAATGCTTATAAAGCTAAACAAGAATTAAACTGGCAGATTAAATATCCTAGCCTTGAAGAGATGATTTACCACGCATGGACCTCTTTGGAAAAAAAATAAAGAAAATAATCACTTTGTCTTTAGATGAAAAGCTAGCCTTTTAATTTAAAGATAAATTTGATCTATCCATCTATTTATTTATCTATTTTTTAGGGCTGCTTCTTTCATTGGCTTTCTCCTTGCTAATTTGTATTCAACAGCTTGCTCACCCACTGGCTATTAATTTTACGATAGGCTCCTTAGGTAGTCCTTAATGCAATTCTATACTTAAATAAAACCTATCTTTAAGACAAGGGTTAGCCTCCAAATGCTAAATTTTCTTTTTGGAGGATAGAGCGATAGCTTCTTTAGCCAGTAGGTTTGATCTTCTTAAAGTTTTATCTTTTCTTTTTCTTAAAAGGATGGCTTAAAATTGGCCATTTTTCTTCATACAAGAACTACACCTTAGAAGAGCTTAATTAAGTTAACGGCCCATCCTGAGAAGGTTAGTAAGAACTTTTTTTGTTTAGCACAAATTCCTCCTTCCTTAAAATTACTCCAGGCAAGTAAGATAGATAAAAAAACATTCAAACATCTCTTATGACCTCTTATCAAGTCCTGGCTAGAAAATACCGACCTCAAACTTTTGCTGAAGTTCTAAACCAAGATGCTATTGTAACGACGCTTAAAAATGCCATTAAGAATAATCGCCTGGCGCAAGCTTACCTATTTTGTGGCTCTAGAGGAACAGGCAAGACTACATTAGCTCGCATTCTTGCCAAGGCATTAAATTGCCACCATCTTACTGAGCAGTTTGAGCCCTGCAATCAATGTAAATCTTGCCAAGAAATCACTTCTGGTCATTCGCTAGACGTTCTAGAAATTGATGGAGCTTCTAACCGGGGGATTGACGATATTCGTCAAATTAATGAAACGGTAGGATATGCTGCCTCAGCGGGCGGATATAAAATCTACATTATCGACGAAGTTCATATGCTCACCAAAGAGGCTTTTAATGCTTTGTTGAAAACCCTGGAAGAACCGCCTCCTAAAGTTAAGTTTTTATTTGCTACCACAGAGGCGCATAAAGTTCTGCCTACTATTTTAAGTCGCTGTCAACGTTTTAATCTTAAACGCATCTCTCCCTTGCTCATCCAAGCAAAGCTGCGTAAGATTGCAGAAGAGCAAAATATTCAGGTCGAAGATGAAGCCCTGCGTCTAATAGCTAACCATGCAGAGGGAGGGCTGCGCGATGCCGAATCTCTTTTTGACCAAGTTTTATCTTTTCACAATGGTTTGATTACTGCTTCCACTGTAGCTTGCATGTTAGGTATTGTGGAAAGCGACTACTTTTTCAAGTTAGATAAAGCCAGCCAAGAAAGCAATTTAGCCGTAGCTTTTGAGATCAGCGAAGAGGTATTTACCCAAGGTAAGGATATAGTTTATTTTGTAGAAAAATTAACAGAGCACTTTCGCAATATCTTGGTTGTCAAGCTCTCGGGCAAGCAAGCTCCTTTCTTGCATTTATCGGAGGAAGAACGCGATAAATATGCAGTTTCTGCTAAAGTGTATTCCCAAGAAGCTTGCTTAATGATTTTAGACTTTTTAGTGGAGGCCCATCACCAAATCCGATTCGCTCCTTCGCCTAAAACAACTTTAGAAGCTTTGCTATTGCGGATTATTCGTGCTCAATCCCGAATTCCTGTAGACATTCTTGTGCGTCGCTTAGTGGATCTAGAGCAAAGGGTAGGCAAAGAAGCATCCTCACTAGAAGGCTCGTCTAAAGCTGCAGCTGCGCCACCTAGTGCTACGCTAGCTATCCCTTCGACGCCACCTAGTTCGCCTATCAAGCCAGAACCGCCTTCTCCTGCTCTTAAGCTAGAACCCTTAGCAGATAGAGCTGTAAAAGGAGCCCCTTCATTAGCTAAAACTATTGATAAGCTTGCCTCTACTAGTGTTGATCCCACTACTCCTTGTGCTACACCAGCTATCTCTTCTGCGCCACCCGATTCACCTATCAAGCCGGAACCGCCTTCTCCTGCTCCTAAGTTAGAACCCTTAGCAGATAGAGCTGCAAAAGAAACTCCTTCATTAGCTAAAACTATTGATAAGCTTGCCTCTACTAGTGTTGATCCTACCCCTTCCCCTGCTGACTTAGGAATCGTAGAAATAGCAGAAAAGAAAGGCTTGCTTGCCAATAGTAAAGTAATAAAAGAGAAGCTAGATCCTAGCAAGATAAGTCGCTATGATACGATTATGCAATTTGCAGCCATAGAATTAGAAGGAACCATTCAAAAAAAATTAAGTTAAGGAAATATATGGGCTCAGGATTTTCAAAGCAAAAGAAACAAGCTAAAATGCTACAGGATCAATTCTCCAAATTGCAGACTCAGCTACAAGCCACTGAAGTGGTAGGAAGTGCCGGTAACGGGCTTGTATCGATTACTTTATCGGGCGAGCACGAACTAAAGCAGATTAAAATTAAGCCTGAATGTGTAGATCCTGAAGATATTGAAGGACTTGAAGACCTTATTAAAGCAGCTTATAAAGATGCTTTTTCAAAGCTTAAAGAGCAAAACCCCAAATTACCTAGCCTACCTGGTATGCCTAATTTAGGTGGATTTGGCTTCTAAAGCCATCGATGCTTATAAAATCAAAAATTTATTTTAGGAATTTTATAAATTTCTTCCTCACTTGCATGGCAGGTACGAAAGGAAAAGGGCAAGAAAAATAAAATAAAAAAATCTAGATAGGCAAGCTATAGGATAGATAGATTTCTACTGTTCTAGATAGCTTTTGCCATCTTTATAGTCTGTTATTTTTTTATCCTGTGCTTCCTAGCAACTTCTTAAGCAATCATATAGATGTAAGGCTACGCCATTAGACAAAAAGGGGAATGCTAAAGAGATGTTTTCCTTTGAAAATAGAGACATAGCGTTAAGGTATATGCATATAAACTAACGAGTGATATTTTTTTGCCGTTTTTCTTGAAAGCAGATAAATTCCCAGGCTTTTCATATCAACTCCTCTAAAGAAGCACGAGCGAAATGTGCATAAAAAGTTTCATCCAACAGGGCTTGTATTTCAGAAGTACTGGCTAAAGATAGCGCTTTTTCAGCTAACTTACAGCATGAGATAATGCTTGAGCAGCGAATTGCCTGCTTGATTAATGGTATATAGCGGGCAGCTACAGACACTTCCTGGATCCCTAATCCCATCAATAAAGGAATATATTTAGGGTTAGCAGCCATTTCACCGCAAATGCTGACAGGTACATTATGCCTATTAGCTTCAATGACTACATGCCGTATTAACCTTAAGACACACGGATGCATAGGCTGATATAAATGGCTCATGGTATTGTCACAGCGATCGACGGCTAAAGTATACTGGATAAGATCGTTAGTTCCTATAGAAAGAAAATCTGACTCCCGCGCAAGAAGGTCAGAGATAATAGCTGCTGAGGGCACTTCAATCATGCATCCTAAGTTCACTAAAGAAGTAACTTTTACTTGCCTAGCAGCCTCTTGGGTCATGCGTTTAGCTTCAATTAACTCTGGTAATGAAGAGACCATAGGAAAAAGAATATTAACCTCACCAAATGCACTGGCACGCAGGATAGCACGCAGCTGGGTCATAAAAATATCTTTCTCTCGTTCTAAACTTCCTACCGCTCTAAATCCCAAGAAAGCATTTCCTGTTTGACCTGGGGAAGCTTCTATGCCTGCCTTATCACGTCCCACATCAAAAGTTCGAATAGTGATAGGCAGACCCTGCATATTTTCTACAAGTTCTCGATAAATTTCGAATTGCTCATCCTCGGTAGGCAAGCGTTCCCGACCTACTAAAATATTTTCAGAGCGGTATAATCCCACCCCCTCGCCACCATATTCATGAATTTTCTTAACTTCGCTGCTAGTTTCTATATTAGCTAGAAGTCTCATTTTATAGCCGTCATAAGTTTCTATATCATGAGAGTCTGTCTGCCTTAACCGAAGACGTCTAGCATTTAACTCCTCACTTAGCCTTTCATATTGGGCTAATGTTTCGGAAGAAGGATTAAAAATTAGCTCCCCATTTCTTCCGTCGACAATCACTAAATAATCCGAGCAGCTCGACACTTCGTCAAATGCTATGTTGGTCATATAAGGAATTTCTTTAGCCCGTGCAAGGATGGCAGCGTGTGCGGTAGCACTTCCTCTTTCGGATACAATAGCCCTTACACACTTCTGGCTAGCTTCTGCAGTCTCCGCGGGGCTTAAATCTTTTACAAAAAGTATCGAGTCTGGTAAAAGCTCATCAAAAGCATTTCTTGTTTCCTTATGAAGATAGGCCATAATACGGCGGGAGATATCCTGTACGTCTTTAAATCTCTCTCGAAAAAACATATCCTCTAAGGTATCAAATTTTTTCTGATACTCTTGGATCAATTGATGGAGGATATATTCAGGAATTTTTCGCTTGGAATGGATTTGTTTGCTAACTTCTGTAATTAATGAAGGGTCAGACAGTAGCTGTAATTGCGCTTCTAAAATGGCAGCCCCTTCATCCATACCATCGAGTTCAAGCTGATTTTTAATTGCCTGTAAATCATTAATGACTGATTGGACAGCCGCTTGGAAGCGTTCGGTTTCAGCCTCGACTTTATAAGCCGGAATATTTTCATCGGGAAAACTTTTTTGCAAAGTTTTTAGAAAAAAAGGCTTTCCAATCGCGATTCCACTGGAAATTACATTGCCAGTTAACCGAATTTCTTCTAGATTAGAGTGTGGCAATTTTACTCCTCAAATTGATTTTCAAATGCTTGGACAAGCCTTTCTAAAGTTTCTTTAGCATCTTCACCCACCACTTCAATAGTGATTTTAGAATTTCTCCTTGCAGCCAACATAAGAATACTAAGAATGCTTTTAGCGTTGATTTCCTCTTTTTTATGTTTAAAGGTTACATCACTTTTACTGTTTTGCAACAGTTTCACAATAACTGTTGCAGGGCGGGTATGAAGGCCCATTTTATTTTTAACTTGCACTTGACTCGACAGCTTCACGGATCCTTTTCCTTGTTTGATTTTTAGAAGAAATCATATCTAGCAACTTATTATTAAACTCTTTTGCAGAATTATATCCCATTGCTTTTAGGCGATGATTAAGAGCGATGGTCTCTAATAATAATACTACATCGCGACCTGGTTTCACAGGCAGCACATGATAGGGAATATTTAATCCTAGCAGATCACAGTAATTTTCCACCAAACCTACTCGATCATAAAAATGTTGATCATCCCAAGCTTCCAGCTTAACCACAATATCTATACTTTTGTTATCTCTTACACATACGGCCCCATAAAGGTGAGCGACATTAATGATACCTATTCCTCGAATTTCCATATGATGCCGAGTCAATTCTGCTCCAAATCCTTCCACATAAGAGTCTTCTCTTTTTTTAACCTTGACTACATCGTCCGATATAAGGCGATGGCCCCTTTCAATAAGGCCTAAAGCCGCTTCACTCTTCCCTACCGAGGAATCTCCTTTAATCAAAACCCCTACCCCAAAAACTTCTACCAATGTGCCATGGCAGGTCATACTAGGAGAAAATTCTTCACTTAATAAGAGAGTAAGCTTACTCAGCAAGCTCATCGTACTCATGCTAGATCTAAAAAGAGAAATCCCTTTATTTTGACATAATGTGACTAATTCTTTTAAGGGCAATAGCCTTCTAGCCACAATGACAGCAGGAGTAGCAGTGGTAAGAATCTCTTTTAAGCGATTGACACGTATTTCAGGATCTAAGTCTCTCAAATATTCCATTTCGACTCGCCCAAATACAAGAATACGCTTATAAGCATGATTTTTCATAAAACCACATAAACTAAGTCCCGGGCGATGAGACTCAGGTACCTTGATAGAACGCTTGAGCCCTTTATGGCCTGCTACGAGAACCAAGCCTAAATCATGGCCATGTTTTTGGAAAAGTTCCTCTACCTTATAAATCATATTTGCTAGCTTACTCTTCCATGATAAAATGTTAAATCCTCTACAAAAGGTGTAATAGCCAACTTAAAGGAGGAAAAATCTTTAAAATTTGATAGCTTTTTTATCTTTTTCCATTGAATAGAAGGATAAAGATTTCCCATCACTAACCTACTGTTAGCCACCTGGTAGCTAATCCACAAAAAATCGAAAAAGCAGTATTTCAACAGAATCATAAATGATAATAAAGTTATCCGGTTAATACTAAATTTTTTCTTTCAGCCACAAAAGTTTATCCTCATCTCCTACACAAGCAGGCGAAAAGCTATGTAACGCTCTGGCATTTATCCTTCCCATCCATTCTCAAACTGTTTTTGCATGATAAAGATTTTAATGGTAGCCACCCTTCAACAAAATCCCCACAATTTTTTAAAAGCCACTAGCAAATTAAATGCTCTAAAAAATTCACAACCACTCAAGATAACCGGTAAGCAAATAACAGGATAATTTATAGCAGAACTTTGAAAATTTAAGTAGGCTAGCTCCTAATATTTTCCAGAAAAAACTTAAATTTTTTTCTAAAAAGAACGCTTGAGGAAAACTTTCTCGGACACTAGGAACAGATAGCTGAGAATGGTAATCTTTAACAGACAAATTCATCGACTTATTCCTTAAAATTGAGAGGTATTAAGGGCTAAAGGCTACATTTAAATGACTTTCTAAATTTTTATCCTTTTTAATAGGCTGGTAGCATGAGGCTCTAATGATTAGAGAAGTGCTAGCAAATTTTTTGTTTTTTTCCTTAAAAACTTTTCAATCATACTTTTACCAAATTTTTGAATTTCTTTGAATTTAATTAAGAAGGGTTTGCATTAATTATGTTAAAAAATTAAGATGAAAAGCAAATGAGTCAATTTTTTGAGCTTATTTTTATTTCCTGATTTTCAAGTACTTAGAGAACAAAGGATGGCCGAGCGTGGAGGTAAACAGAGTAAGGCTAGAAAGATTAAATGTCGAATTTAAAGATTTGCAATCGGGAGATATGTCCCAGCATAATTTTGCTGAGCTTATTCTTATTGAGCATATCCCTGGAGGCACAGCCCCCTTATGTTATATTCTTAAAAATGATAAAATTTTCAGTGAAGCTCTACCAGAAAATTTTCAATACCTACTTTCTACCTTAGATAGGACAGCTTTTTACCCCATCGGCGAAGTGCTAGCCATTAATAAGCTTCATAAATATATCTTATTAAAAGATAATAATTCAATTTCTTATAATTATTTAATTATCACTTTTAGCAACCACTACGCTTTAATTAACTATGCCTTTTTAGCGGGCATCCATACCTTGATGGATGCTCTTCGAGTACGCAAAAAAATCCCTGCGGCTTTCCCTGACCCAATTAAAGCTAGCCAACCTAAAGAACGCACTAAATTAAAAGGAACTAAAACGCTATCTAAGAATTTAAGCTTTCTTCAATCTCTTCAAAGCCTTCAGTCTCGCAAAATAAATAAGTTGAAAGATCGAGGTTTAACTTGCTCCCTTAACAACCCAAACAAGAGATTATACGAAGTTCAAATTTAATATCCTTAGTCCCTTATATTTATTTTGTAAAAGTTATCCCGCTCTTTTCTATGGCCTTTCATTTTTATTAGGAGTCTATGGCGGCTTAGGGATTTCATCTTCTAGCCTCTTTATAAATAGCCTGCTTCTAACCATCCTTTTGCTCTCTTTTGCCTTTCAGCAGGAATACAAAGCTGCAGTTTTTAACTTCCTTCTTTTTTTAAGTGCTGCTTTCTATTCTTCCCTAGCCTTCCAACCTCCTCAGCTACCTGAACAAGGAGTTACAGGTACTGCGCTTATTCATATCTCTTCTTTATCCCGAAAGAATACCTTCATAGGTAAAAGCTGGAACTATCAAGGTAAGCTGCTCTATTTTACCGGGCATGAATCTTTAAATATCTATCCTAACATTTCTGTAATCATTTCTTTATTAGATCATGCAGCGCTTAATCGCCCTTCAGCTAATAAAACCTACCTTTTACAAGGTAGGCTTAAACAGTCTAAAAATGGTAAATTTATTTTCAAGCCAGATAAATACCAGCCCTGGCACCCTTTAGCAAATAGTTGGGGTCTAGCAGAATGGCGCTTTAATGCCAAACAAGCCGTTAATCAATATATTTCTCAAAAAATTTCTAAAAACCCAAATAGCCCTAGTAGCAGCTTTCTTTCAGGCATCACAACGGGCGAATTTGAAAATCGCCTCATGGCTTTTGAATTTTCGCGTTTCGGCTTGCAACATATCATGGCTATTTCGGGCTTTCATTTTGCCATCGTAGCAGGCATGCTGGGTTTTATTTTATCTTGGATAGTAGGACAAAAAACGAGTGTAAGTCTTCTTATGCTTTTTATGACTCTCTACTTTGCTTTTCTAGGGCCTTCTCCCTCTATAATTCGAGCATGGGTCAGCTGCATGCTAGGCTTTGGTGCTACCCTACTAGAGAAACCTCCTTCTGGCCTCAATTCTTTGGGAATAGGATTGTTAATCGTTCTTATTTTTGATCCGGAATTAGCGCTTCATATAGGCTTCCAATTTAGCTTTGCCGTGACAGCAGCCATCCTAGTCTCTTATTTCTCCTTCGACTATTTACTCCAAAAGATTTTTGCTAAGAAAACCTTTAATCAATTAATGGCCATGAATCTTTCCAATCAGCACGGCTTTATCGTTCTCACTCTCTTCCGCCAAGCATTAGCACTATCCATAGCAGTTACTTTAGCAGCCCTTCCTCTAACCCTCTATTATTTTCAAAAGTTCCCCTTATGGAGTATAATTTATAATTTCTTTTTTCCTTGGATGGTAAGTCTTGCCCTCATGTTATTATTAGCTGGCTTAATGGTAGGAATTTTAAGCTCTAGCCTAGCCCAGATCATCCATAATTTTAATGAATCCTTTACCAACTTTGTCTTAGATTACGCCTATGGTATGCCCAAAAGCCTGGATTATAATATAAATCTGTTGATGAACCAGGAAATAACTATTTTATGGCTAGGAATATATTTTCTAGCAGGAATTTATGGACGACATTACTTGAGCCAGCAACAAAAGATTACTAGCCAGGAATTTATTTTTTGAAAGCATCTTTTCACTCTGTTGTTACTAGCTGAACGCCATTTTTTTTACTCACCACTATCTTAACCAGTGCAGGTTGCAGCATTAACTAGTGTTCGGAAGCTTAATGTAAAAAAATTAATTCTTTTTCATAATCCATTTCAAAAGGTTTTATTTAAGCTCCTTTAGATTGGCATTTATAGCTGTTGTCATTGGGTGATGGATACCATATAATCCGATATTAATTCTAAGCGCTTCTTTAGTATATTTGATTGCCGATCCTATATCTTTTTTTTGTTGATAGATTGCTCCTAAAGTATTGTAATTTATTGTAACGGCGTAATGATTTTCACCAAAAAGCTTAAGATTAACAGCGAGGGCTTTCTCGGCATACTTAATTGACTGTTTTAGATCTCTATGACTTAGATAAATTGTTCCCAAGTTGTTATACGCTTTCGAGCAACTCTTTATGTAATCATATACTTAATAAAAAGCTTGTTTTTACGGCTAGAGTCAGCTTGGAAAAGATTAATTTCTTTTTCGGTTATACAGACGTAGTTTCTTTAAAAGGTATTATAATCCTTCGCCACATCGGGA
>NZ_JSDQ01000084.1:0-1727 GCF_000813665.1 Neochlamydia sp. EPS4
CTTTGTAAATCATTCCCAAGTTGTTATAATCCCTCGCCACATCGGGATGATTTTCACCGAAAAGCTTTAGATCGATAGCGAGCGCTTTCTTAGCATACTCAGTCGCTTGTTTTAAATCGCCTTGGTTTTGGTTGATGCCTCCCAGGTTGTTGTAATCGATTGCTACCATCTTATGATTTTCACCAAAAAGCTTTAGATCGATAGCGAGCGCTTTCTTGGAATACTCAGCCGCCTGCTCTAAATCGCCTTGATGTAGATAAATTTGCCCCAGGTTGTTGTAATCGATTGCTACCGCTTGGTGATTTTCACCGAAAAGCTTTAGATCGATAGCGAGCGCTTTCTTAGCATACTCAGCCGCTTGTTTTAAATCGCCTTGATGTAGATAAATTTGCCCCAGGTTGTTGTAATCCCTTGCCACATCGGGATGATTTTCACTAAAAAGCAGAAGGCTAAGCTCAAGAGCTTCTTGGGCATACTCAGCTGCTTTTGATAATTTTCCTTGAGCCTGATAAATGATCCCAAGAACACTTAAAAGCTGAGGATTTTTTGGATCTGCTTTTTTGGCACCTTCATAACATTTTTCTGCCTCTTCATGTTGAAAAAGCCTTAAAGCTATATCACCTTGAGTCTGTAGGGATTTATCTTCTAAGTCGGAGGATATAAGATCGTTTTCATGGCCTGCTAGAAACTCTTGCATAGCCTGGTAGAAAGGAATAAAGATGCGATAAATCTTTTTTACCTTTTCTAATGCCTCCTGGTCTAAAGCAAACTGCTGTTTAATAAGCTCAGGCTCATCAAATCCAAAAGGCTTAATTAGAGGGTTCATCATCTCTTGTTGCGCTTGATAATGGGAGTAGGTTTTAAGGCGCATAAACAGCACTATACTCATCCAGTCTTTTAGCTTTTCAGCGGCGCCCTCCGTTATAACTCCTAACTTATTTAGCTGATCAATTCTACCAAATGTATCCGAAGCTAATACTTCTTTAAGAAGAGCTAACCTATCCAACGCCAGATGAGGAAAGCGGTAAAAATCATTTTTAACTTTAAAAAGCATACCCTGCCTGTCTAAGTCGCGCATTCCTGGATTAAAGACTATCATATCTTCTGGAACTAAATGATACTTTGCTAAATGTTGGCGAAGATTAAGGTCTTCTCTATAAGGGAAATTGAGCTTTTCTTGAACTTTTTGCCTATATTGCTCAGTTAATTCATTACTGCCTAGCAAATGAGTAAAATTCACAAGCTCCAGGGGAAGATGGGGTTCTTGCTGATGCCACCATTTACCATGTTTATCTTGAGCGATATATTGAGCCATCTTTTCAGGAGTTTGAATAAGCTCAAATGTCTGGCGGTTTCCAAAAGGCGTTTTACAGCCTTTACCTTGTACTCCTTCCCCATCGAAGGCAAAGCCTCTAGGTGTAACGCTATCAAAAAAATTAGCCTCTTTTATGCAAGGAATATCCAAAGCAGGCAGGATAGTTTCTCCTAAATTGATGACCTTCAAGTGAATCAAAGAGGTCAAACGTTTGAAATATTCTCGATTTATTGGATTATCTTCTTTTATAAGAATGCCAAACTCTAAATCGGAATAAGGTGTCACCTCTTCTCTAGCTAATGAGCCAAAGCCTATCATGGCATACTCGCAAGGCTCAGCTCCTAAAGCGTCTACACTCTGTTTTACAAGAATTTCAAAAAAAGTTTTTATCTGTGGAGTAATCTCACCAAAT
>NZ_JSDQ01000085.1:0-3005 GCF_000813665.1 Neochlamydia sp. EPS4
GTTTTCGCATCCACCGAGGAGTTTTTAAAGAAACAACTAGAATTTTTTTCTATATCGTTAACGATAGTAAATATAAGAGGAGAGGTACTTAAGCTCTCTAAATTCATAGGGATATTACCTTTTTTACTTAATTTTTAACCCACATTTCTCACCTGAAATTTAAAGTGCTGATTGCTAAGTGTTTATAAAATTTGATTCTTAAATTTAAATTTTACAATCCTTTCATATTCAGAAACTTATAAAAAGTAGTGAGGAATATGGGTTTTAACGAAAATTTAAATAGATATTTAACATTGCTTATAATTTATCGTAAAGTGATTTAAATTTTATATTTCTTGTTATCAACATACACTACTTCAAAAAGAGTAATCAATGGTTTAAGCAAGACTAAAAGACTTACTTAAGTTTCCTGCCATGAGCTTCTTAAAATTAGCTCAAATTTTTACAAAGGAAACATAATACTCTGATAATAAGCTAGTTAGCTTATTCAAGCCTTATACAAAAATGAAGCTTCCGTTAGAAAAATAATATCGTGATATTATTTTGATCTGCAGAAAGTTGGTTTTAAAGCTAATCAGATACCTTCTTTAAGGTTTCAAACTCGTGGAAAAGAAATATTTTTGCAGGAACGTACAGAATACGCTTTTAAGAAGAGGCCAAGTAGGCTCTTGCAAAATTTTATTACAGTAGGATGATTTTCTCCCCATAGCCGCTAAGCGAGTCTTAAGGCTTTATTGATATGCTCGAATGCCTTTTCTAATTTACCTTGTTTTTGGTAGATTAGCCCTAAGTGGTGGTAATAAGTTGCTACATGGGGATGATTTTCATCATCAATCCTAATGAAGATATCGATAGCTTGATGAACATACTCTGCCGCTTTCTCTAAATCTTCTTGCTTTAGGTAGATTAGCCCTAAATGATGGTAATAAGTTGCTAAATGGGGATGATTTTCATCACCAATCTTAATGAGGATATCGACAGCTTGATGGACATACTCTGCCGCTTTCTCTAAATCTCCTTGATCTTGGTAGAGGATCATCCCAAGATGATTGTAATTTTCAGCCGCATTATGATGGTTCCCCCCAGAATGTTTAAGATCAATTTTGAGGGCTTTTTGGATATATTCAGCGGCTTGCTTTAAATTCCCTAGCCCTCTGCAAATTCCTCCTAGGTTATTGTAATCTGTAGCTACTGTAAGATGATTTTTGCCAAAAAATTTACGGTCAATGGCAAGAGCTTTTTTAGCATTCTCCATTGCCTTTTCTAATTCCCCTTGTTTTTGATAGATCGTTGCCAGGTTGTTGTAATTTATGGCCACATTGGGATGCATCTCACCATAAAAATTAAGATTGATGTTGAGTGCTTGATTTACAAAATCCATCGCTCTTATTAAATCTTCTTGATCTAGGTAAATCATTGCTAAATTATTATAATCTACGGCTACACTAGCAGGTTTTTCTTTAATAAACTTCTTGTCAATCTTGAGCGCTTTCTTATAATACTCAACCGCTTTTTTTAAATTACCTTGCCCATGGTAGATTAGCCCTAAATTATTGTAAGCTTTTGCTATATAGGGATGATCTTCACCCACAAGCTCTCTAAGGATTTTGAGTGCTTGATTTGCATAATCTATTGCGTTTTCAAAATTTACTTTATCCGGATAAAGTGAGATTAGATTGTTGTAAACTGATGCTACAAAAGACTTATTCTCCCTAGAAGATTTAAGAGCAACCTCACGCGCCTGATTTAAATATTGCGCTGCCAGCTCTAGAGTTCCTTCTTGTTTATAGATAAGCCCCAACTCATTCAAAAATTTAAAATTTTCTGGATCTTTTTCTAAAGCTTCATCAAACCACTTTATTGCTTCCTGATTCTTAAAAAGCCTTAAAGCTATGTATCCTTGCGTTTGGGGTGAGTCATCATTTAAATCGGAGGATGAAAGATTGTTTTCATGTCCTGCTAAAAAGTCTCGCATAGCCTGGTAGAAAGGAATATAGATACGATAAATTTTTTTTATCTTCTCTAGAGCTTTATGATCTAAAGCCAATTGCTCTTTGATAAGTCTGGGGTCATCAAATCCAAAGGGTTTAATAAGAGGATTCATAGCTTCCCTTTGCGCATTACAATTAAAGTAAGTTCTAAGGCGCATAAATAAAACTATACTCATCCAGTCCTGTAACTTTTCAGCTGCGTTACTTGTTAATATTCCTTGCTTGTTTAGCTGATCAATTCTACCAAATGTATCTAAAGTTACTACTTCTTTAAGAAGAGCCAGTCTATCCAAAGCTAAATGAGGAAACCGATACAAATCATTTTTAACTTTGAATAACATGCCTTGTCTTTCTAGATCCCCTAAGCTAGGATCAAAAGTTCTCATATCTTCTTGAACTAAATGTTTCTTGGCTAAATAATGGCGAAGATTAAGGCCTTCTTGATAAGGCGTAACAAGATTTTCTTGAACTTTTTGCCTATATTGCTCAGTTAATTCATTGCTGCCTAGTAAATGAGTAAAATTCAGAAGCTCCATGGGAAGATGAGGCTCTTTTTCATGCCACCATTGGCCTTCCTCATCTTTAGCAATATATTGAGCCATCTTTTCAGGAGTTTGGATAAGCTCAAACGTCTTACCATTGCCCAAAGGAGTTTTACAACCTTTTTCTTCTACTCCTGCTCCATCAAAAGCAAAGCCCCGGGGGGTAATCCCATCGAAAAAATCTATAGATTTTAAGCAAGGAATATTTAAAGCTGGTAGGATAGTTTCTCCCAAATTAATGACCTTCAAGTGAATTAAAGAGGTCAGACGTTTGAAATATTCTCGATTTATTGGATTATCTTCTTTTATAAGAATGCCAAACTCTAAATCGGAATAAGGTGTCACCTCTTCTCTAGCTAATGAGCCAAAGCCTATCATGGCATACTCGCAAGGCTCAGCTCCTAAAGTGTCTACACTCTGTTTTACAAGAATTTCAAAAAAAGCTTTTATCTGTTGAGTAATCTCACCAAAC